>JAADGW010000071.1 GCA_013152145.1 Deltaproteobacteria bacterium | reverse complement strand
TGCGCAGAGCACTGTCCCCGATCTCGGTCATCAACTGTGGAAACGCCTCTGCTGCGCGCTCCGGTTTTAAACCGCCCAGTTTGCGGCCGGGCTGGTCGACCGCCAGCTTCTGCTGCAATGCGATGGCGTCCATGACAAAATCATTCAGGGTCGGCAGGTTGAGCAGAATCAGGCCGTTCGGGTTGTTGATCTCATGGGCAACTCCGGCCGCCAGCTCCCCGAGCGAGGCCAACCGGCTGTAGCGATCGGCTTCACTGCGCAGGCGACATTTTTCGCTGATATCCTCGATGATGATGATCGCCCCGCAGATGGTGCCGTTACTGTCATACAGCGGGGCGGTGGCGGCACTGATATCAACCGAGTGGCCATCTTTGTGACGGCGGGAAATTTCCAGGCCCTGCAAGTGGTTTCCTGCCAGGGCTCTGGCGAGATTGGCGTAGGCTTCTTCTTCTCTGCCGGGGAGCGCCAACGGGTACGTCCGGCCGATGACCTGGCTGCGTTGCCAGCCGAAGATTTCTTCTGCCGCCGGGTTCCAGAGGGTGATGCGCATGTCCATGTCGATCGCCAGTATCGCCAGGGGGGCGGCGTTAAAGAGTGCTTCCAGGGTCTGGTTGGACCGGCGCAGCGCCTCTTCGGTACTTTTCCATTCGCTGATGTTCCGCATGATGCCGCTGATATGTGAAGGCTGCCCGCGGTTGTCGCGGTGCAGCAGGGCATTGATCGAGAAGTAGATCTGTTGCCCGTCACTGTCGGCCAGCAGAACTTCATGCCCTTCGATGCGGCCTTCGGCCTGCAGTGTCTGCAGCAGCTGCTCACGTTGCTCCGGGATCACATAATGGGCCCAGACATTTTTACCGAGCAGGTCGTCTCTTTTGTAGCGGGTGCCTTTCTCGACCGAAGGACTGATCTCCAGCAGCACCCCGTCCAGAGAGGTTTCAAAGTAGATATCCTGCAGGTTTTCAAAGATGGAACGGTACTTTTCTTCGCTCTGTCTCAACAATGAGCAGGTGCGTTCCAGGGTGACGGTCCGCTGTTCGATAATCTCTTCGAGGTGTTCACGATAGTTCCGGTTCTCCTGCTGTAAGCGTGATCGCTCGAGAGCTTTTTCGACGCTGTGCTGCAACATCAGCAGGTCGACGATCGGTTTGAGGAGAAAGTCCGATGCCCCGTGGCGCAAAGCCTCGACAACATCATTGATCTCACCGGTACCGGAGACAACAATCACCGGAATGTCGGGATCCGCCGCGCGTATCTGCGTCAGAAAGTCGAGCCCGCTGAACTTCGGCATGCGCAGATCGAGCAGGATCAGATCGGGATGATGTTGTTGGTACAATTCCAGCCCGGTGTAGCCGTTGTCGGCATCCAGTACCAGGAAACCGCTATCGTCGAGGAATTGTTTGATGCTCGAGCGGACCGAAAAATCATCTTCGATGATCAGGATGCAGCGCGGACCGGATCTGCCGGTGAGTGTTTTGGGTTGTGTCAAGGTCTGACCCTCCAGGTTAGTAATCGCTTATATTAACAGGAGTGGGGAGGGGGGCAAGGAATTTCGGCCTGAGCACACAAAGAAAAAAGCCCCCGGAGTTTTCCGGGAGCCTTCTGTTTGACGGTTTTTTTATCGAGAGAACTATTCGACGGTGACCTTGGCGTCTTCAATAATGATCTTGTACTTGTAGCCGTAGCCGAAATCCTTGTCGAGTGTCAGCGGTCCTTTAACCAGGACAGTGTCACCGACTTTGGCCGTCATGTTGGTGGTGACGGTCAGATCCTGTGTGCCGTTGGCTTCGTCGCCGCTGCCGTCCTGAATATGCAGCCAGTTTTTACCCATGATCTGCGGGCTGAACTTGACAACCTTGCCGCGCAGTACCACCTCTTTGCCGGACAGGTTGGCTTTGTCGGAAAAAATCTCACCGATCGTCAGGCCGCCTTTAGCCTTTGCGATATTCGACAGGTCGAGGTCGATCGGGGTCGCTGCGACAGTTGTTGCCGGGTGGCCTTCCGGCTTTTTCGTACCGGTGGCTGCCGGGGGAACCGGCGCGCTGGCATTGAGGACTGAGTCGACAAAGTAGACCACCGGGAAGTCGCGGTCGAGGGTCTTGCTGTGGTAATTGGTCATCGGCATGCCATCGGGAACCACAACTGAATCGCCGATCGCAACCGTGAACGCCGGGGCTGCCGCCCAGATCTTTTCAGTACCGTTGTCCACTTGCACATAGGTATATCCGGCCGCGTTCATGGTTTCTACGACGGTGCCGTTCGTGCCGCCCGACTTGTCGCTCGCCGGGGTGGTCGGGGCCGCTGTCGGTGTCGTCGCCGGGGCCGCTGCTTGAGTCGTCTGTGCTGCCGGTTTGGTCGACTCCTCCTTGCTGCAGGCAGCGAGAGAGAAGGCAGTCAGGGCGATGGTGATCAGTAACAGGGTCTTTTTCACGATAATATCCTCCAAGGGGTGAGCCGCCCGGCGGCTTTGATTGCGGTTTCAATCTGCAAAAGATAACATAACCGGGAAAAATTATACAAGCGCTTAGCCATCACTTAGTCGGTTTCTGTGGGAATGCACAGAGTGCGCCCGTACAGATGCGTAAGGTGGCGTAATTGCACGGTTATTTCACGGTATGCCGAATCCGGGAGCAGTCGCCATTGCCAGTTTCCATGGGTCGTTCCCGGTCGGTTCATACGTGCTTTTGCGCCCAGCGTGAGCAGGTCCTGCATCGGTACCACCGCCAGCTCGGCAACACTGGCCAGGGCGGTTTCGATCAGCGGCCAGGGCATATTGCGGCAGGGGCGCTGTAAATAATCCTTGACCCGTTGTTTCCCCTCTGCGGGCAGCGATCGCCACCAGCCGAGGCTGGTGTTGTTGTCGTGGGTACCGGTGTAAACCACTGAATTCGGCCGATGATTGTGCGGCAGGTAGGGATTGTCGGGACCCGAATCGAAGGCAAACTGGAGGATTTTCATGCCGGGCAGTTTGAACTGGTCACGCAGTTGTTCGACCTCGGGGGTGATGACACCGAGATCTTCGGCAACAATCGGCAGTTCCCCGAAGTCAGCTTGCAGACGGGAAAAAAGTTGTTCGCCGGGGACTTCCAGCCAACTGCCGCTGACGGCGGTTGGCTCTGCGGCGGGAATTGCCCAGCAGGCAGCAAAGCCACGGAAATGATCGACCCTGACCAGGTCGAAGAGTTGCAGGTTCCAGCGAAACCGGGCGCGCCACCAGGAATAATCATCTTTTGCCAGCTGCTCCCAATCGTAGAGTGGATTGCCCCAGCGTTGCCCGGTTTTACTGAAATAGTCGGGTGGCACACCGGCCACCAGGGTCGGCCGATCGTCTGCATCGAGATGAAACAGCTGCCGGTTGGCCCAGACATCAGCGGAATTTTCAGCGACAAAAATCGGTAGATCACCAAAAATCGCAACTCCCCGCCGGTTGGCATAATCTTTCAACTCGAACCATTGTTGAAAAAAGATAAACTGCAGGTACTTGTGCCAGGCGATATCTTCCCGCAACTCCGTCCCCCGGCGGTGCAGAGCGTCCGGTTGACGTTGACGCACCGGTCGGGGCCATTGCTGCCAGCTGTGTTGTGGCTCGGTTTTCTGCATGGCGGCAAAAAAAGCGTAGTCATTCAACCAAAAGGCCTGATCCTGACAGAACTGCGCAAAATCCTGCTGCCGGGCCGGTACGCGCGCTTCTGAAAATCGTCGAGCGGCCGTGCGCAACAGGTTTAACAGCTTTTCTGCGGCCGCAAAATCAACCGTTTCGCCGGCTGCTGCGGGGACGGGCAGCTCATCTTTATGCAGGTCGCCGAGTTCGACCAGTTTGTCGAGGTTGATCAACAGCGGGTTGCCGGCAAATGCCGAGTAACAACTGTAAGGGCAGTTGCCGTAACCGGTCGGCCCGAGCGGCAGGATCTGCCAGACCGATTGCCCGGCAGCAACCAGCCAGTCAACAAAATCGTAAGCCTCCTGGCCGAGAGTGCCGATCGGTTGCGGACCGGGCAGAGAACTCGGGTGGAGCAGAATGCCGCTGCGACGTTGATCTCCCATTGTCTCTCCTGTTGTGTTCAGCTGGCGGGGACGCACAAAAAAAGCCTTCCGCAACCCTGGAAAGCTTTGTCAACGAAAGGCGAGAAATTCAGTCGCCCTTACCAATATAGGTTTTAATCAGTTGGGCCAGCTCTGCAGATTTGAACGGCTTGGTAACATACTCATCCGCCCCGGCTTTGAACCCCCGTTCCGCATCTTCCGGGGTCTTTTTTGCCGAAACCATAAAAACCGGCATCTTGGCCGTCGTCGCGTTGCTTCTGATATGTCGGCAAATCTTGAAACCATCCATATCGGGCAGGATGACATCAAGCAGGGCCAGGTCCGGTTTTTCCTCCGCCAGGGCTCTGAGCGCCGCACTTCCACTGCTGGCCTTGATCGGCTCATAACCGAGCAGTTTCAGCATGGTCGAGGCCAGTTCCAGGATCGGTTGACTGTCATCAACGACAAGAATTTTCTTTTTCAAAAGCCTATCCCTCCCTCTGCAACTTATTGACTTCGGCTCAACTGCCGCATGGTCGAAGCACAAAGTTAGCCCATGATAAAGTATTTCTCAAGGGTTATGCGTTATTGCAACCTGCCGGGTGTCGCCCTTTGGTAGATTCTTTGTGCGCTGCTGTCAGGGCCTGATGATGCGGTCGGCCTGCATTTGCGTTTCAATAATTTCCAGCATATTGGTGATCCGACCGACCTCAAGCTGGTCTTTGAGCCGATAAAAATCGAGACACAGACCACAGGATGCAATGTCGACTCCGCGGCAAGCCAGCTGATTGAGTGCCTCCAGTGCGTCCGATCCACGACAGACAAGCTTGACGCCGCTGTTGACGAACAGGATGGTGTCCGGCAGCGG
>JAADGW010000198.1 GCA_013152145.1 Deltaproteobacteria bacterium | reverse complement strand
GGCGGGAGGCTACGCCGCCAGTACCGGCTATGAGATGAAGATTGTGCTGAAGAGCGACGGTGCCCGCTATTATGTCAAAGGCGGCGCTTACGCCGACTGGACCCTGATTAAGGATAATTCCAACTACAGCGACGCCGTCATGCGCATCGCCTTCACGCAGAATTCGCAGCAGGCCAATATCCATGAGGTGAAGGTGCGGGAAGCCTTGACCGATACCGGCGCTTCGCTGGGGACGGAGGAGACGAGCGCCTGTTACGCCTTTACCAACACCTGGGAGCAGGGGTACAGTAATCAGAGCGAAGCCACCACCAGCAGTCCGGTGGCTCCTTCAGGGCTGGTCGTGACAGCGATCACCGACACCCGGTTCGATCTGAGCTGGACCGACAACACCGACGCCGAAAGCGGCTTCAGGATCGAACGCTGCAGCGGCAGCGGCTGCAGCAATTTTGCTCAGATCGATACGGTCGGGACGGATGAAACCAGCTATACAGACACGACTGCACCACCGTCAACCGAGAGCAGTTATCGGGTTCGGGCGTTTAAAAACAGCAGTTGCCCCTGGAACAGCGGGTACAGTAATATCTCCAGTGACCTGTCGTTTCCGGCGGCTTCGACCAGTCTGATTGCCACAGCGCTGAATTCACGGATGATCAAGCTGGACTGGGATGACAACGCTTCTGATGAGGATGGCTACGAGGTTGAGGTGCAGGCCTGGAACGGCCTGTTCACCAAGATTGCCGACCTGCCGGCTGACAGCGTCAGTTATGTTGATACCATGTCGATTCAACCGGAGACCGAATATCGTTACCGGATCCGCCCGTATCGCAGCCTCGATATCGCGCCGTACAGCAACGAAGCGGTGGTCACGACCCCGGCCTATGTCGCCGGGGATGGAACCTGTCCTCCCTAGCATTTTTGTGGAGCACAAATAATGCAAAAGAGCTTTTACTCTGCTGGTCCTCTCCGTTTTTTGTCCTGTGGCTGGGCCCTATTATTGGTCACGTTGTTGTTTCTGCCGGCGGCAGAGGCGTCCGCAGAGCAGGCGCTCGGCCGGGTCACAGGTCGTATCGACTGTCAATCGGTTGCCGGTTGTCCCGGGGTGGCTGCACTCTGGCCCGCCGACAAGAAAATCGTGCCTGCTCCCGACCGCTACGTTCTGGTCCCGGCACTGATGTCGGCTCTGCAACCTGATGGCTCGTTCGAGCTGATTGCCCCGGTCGGTGAATATTACATCGGGGTGCAGCTGCGTAAAACCCCCGGTCCCCTGTTCGGCTCACCGCGGGTCGGCGACCAGATCTATCTGATGCAAAAGCAGGATGAAACCGGCTACCGGGTGACGGTCAAAAAAGACCAGGTCACAGATATCGGCCTGCACTCGAAGGCCTGGACCTTCGCCGGGCTGACAACGCTCCCGGAGATGGGGGTCCGTGGACAGGTGATCGACATTAATAAGCATCCGGTTGCCGGACTGCTGGTGTTTGCCTTTGCCGATCCGGGGGCGAGGACGACGCCGTTGGCGGTCTCTTCACGGACCGGTAAAGATGGCAGCTTTGTGCTGCCGCTGGCAACCTCTGGAGCGGTGTATCTCCGGGCCAGAAAAAACTACCGCGGCGGGAAACCGGAGCTGAACGATTATATCGGCGCCGCTGAAAACGCTCCCCAACCGGTTGTTGTCGCGCCCGGTCGACTGACAACTGAAGTGATTATTTCCGTCCGCAAGCTCTCCTCGGTTTTACGCCGGAAGAACGCCCCGGGTCCGACTTCGCCGAAACCTGGTAAACGCTGATGGCGTTCTTTCACAATTTTTTCAAGATCAAGATCGCTCTGGTTCTGCTCCTGCTGGCCGGTTGTACCGTTCCGCTTCCTCACAAATCCATAGTGCGGCTCGGGGATACGCAGATTTACCAGGATACCGTCTGGCAGGGCCGGGTGGTGATCGACGGCCGGGTCGAGGTACTCAGGGACGCCACTTTGACCATCCTGCCGGGCAGCGAGATTATTTTTGTCCGGCGGGACGATGATGGTGATTGGCTCGGCGACAGCACCCTGTCGATCAAGGGTGCCCTGTATGCTGAAGGGACCCGCTCGGCGCCGATCGTCTTCCGCAGCGCCGCTGCTGATCCGCAACCCGGCGACTGGAAAGGGATCCGCGCTGATTTTGCCCGGGAACTGGTGCTGCGATATTGTGAAATTCGTGATGCCGTCAGCGGGCTGCATGCGCATTACTGCAAAGGGCGGATTGAGGATTGCCGCCTGCGGAAGAATATCGACGGTGCCCGTTTCGGCGAGGCAACCTTCAGTATCCGTAATTGTCTGATCGAGCAGAACGAAGCGAAGGGGCTGCTGACCCGTCAGTCTACATTGCAGATCGAAAAGAATATTTTTCGGCACAACGGCACCGGACTGTTTTTTATGGAAGGAGATCGTTCCTCCCGGATCGAGCAGAATAACTTTTATGCCAACCGTTATCATTTACGGCTCGGCGATTTTTCCCGGGCACAGATAACGACCGGAAACAACTGGCTGGGCAGTTCCGACCCTGCCCGCTGGCGGCAGAAAATCTATCCTCAGCAGCAGGACCCGAACCTCGGCAGTATCAAGTCGACACCGGCGGCAAGCTGGCGTGCCGGGACCGGTCCGCGCGATGTTTTGAGTTTTCAACCGGCCTGGCAGTTGTCGACCGGCGGCTTTGTCGATGCTTCGCCGCTGGTGGTCGGCGAACGGCTTTACGCCGCATCCTGGGACGGCTATGTCTATGCCCTCAACCGGCAGGGGCGGCTGCTCTGGAAACGTTCTGTCGGGGCTGAGGTCGATGCGGCTCTGACCGCCGCAGACGGCAAGCTGTTTGTGCAGAACTGGCAGCGACAGGCTGTGGCCCTCGACCTTGCGGACGGAACGGTTCGCTGGCGTTTCAGTTATCCCGAATCGCCGGCCGACGATCATCGTCAGGGGGCGTTACTGCCGGTCGGAGACAAGGTTCTGTTGCCCGCCTGGGGAGGCACACTGTACGCGCTGGCTGAGGACAGCGGGGTGGTTCGCTGGCAATATCCCGGACATCTACCGTTGCGGGCGGCTCCGGTTGTCGATGGTGACCGCATCTATCTGTCCGCCGGCGATGGAACTTTTACCGCTCTGGGTCTGGCCGGAAAAGAATTATGGACCGCTTCGTTTGCCGCACCGTTGCTGACCGGTGCGGCGTTGACGCCCGAAGGGCCGGTCGTCGTTGCCCGCAACGGCCAGCTCAAAGCGTTCGATCGTGATGGCGGCTTGCGCTGGCAGCGGCAATTGGGCGAACCCTGTTATTACAGCGCTCCCCGTTATTACCAGGGGGCGCTGTATCTGGGCACCGCCGCCGGCAGCCTGTGGAAGCTGGATGCCGCTTCCGGCGAGTTGATCTGGCAGCTGACCGACCTGGGGGCGTTTTATGGCTCACCGTTGATCGTGGGTCAACGCCTGTTTATCGGCACGAACGACGGCCGTTTCTACGCCATTGATATCGACAGTGCGGAGATAGCGGGCCGGTTTCAGGCCGGACGCGATATTCAGACCACCCCGGCGTGGTTTTTCGGACGGGTGGTTTTCGGTTCGCGGGACGGCAAGCTGTATGCCCTTGATCTGATTGAGCCGCCCCTGCCCGAGGTGCAGAAATGAGACAACAGAAATTTCTGTTCGGATTATTACTGCTGTCCGGTCTGCTCATCCCGGGTCTGGCAGTTCCCCCGGAAGCGGCAGCCTGTGCCGGATATACGATTACGGTCGGCTCTGACGGCAGTCGACCGCAGGAATTGCTGACCCAGATTATGGCCGAGCTGATCCGTCAGCGCACCGGCACCAATATTCGACTGGTCCGCTACAAGACTGAAGCCGAGCTGCTGGCTGCTGCCGGCCGTCACGATATCGACCTGCTGGTGGCTACGCTTGGTCCGGCCGGGTCACAGCTTTTCAAAAAGCAAAAACTGCTGGCGTTGAAGCCCTTCGGTTATCAGAGCTCCCGGGTTGTGCCGGTCTTTCGGGTTGAGACACTGAAAAAGTTTCCGGCACTGCGCCGTCTGATCAATCGACTGGCCGGGAAGATTGATGATGACACCTTGCGGCGTCTGATCGCGGAGCTGGATGACGAACAGAATGTCCGGGTCGTGGCAAAAAAGTTTCTGGCTGAGCAGAAACTGGTTTTCGGCGGTTGAAAAACCATTTGTCGGGAGGAATCTGATGGGGAAAATAGTTTTTCTGGTCGGCTTGCTCTGTATCTGGAGCATTGCGGCTACACTGGCGGCCGGGGCCAGCTCCCTCGGCAGGGTGACCGGTCAGCTGCAATCCGCCGAAGTGGACAGCTGCCGCGGTATCGTCAGCCTCTGGCCGGCAACGGAACGCGGTGCCGCTGCACTCGAATCCTTCAACAGCGTCCCACCCTGGGTGGCGGAGATTGCCCCCGACTGCTCGTTTGTCATCGAAGCCGAGCCCGGCAGCTATTACCTGCGTGGTGTCTTGCGCACAACCGCCGGTTCTGATTGGGGACCGCTCCGGCCGGGAGACCTGGTTTTTATGTCGCCGGATGGTGCCGGTCAACGGTTACAGGTTGAGGTAAACGCTGATCTGCCGGTTGCCGTCGGGACGCAGTCATCCCACTGGGAGTTCAGTGGGTTTCCCGCACAGATAGAAACCGGCGTGACCGGGCGGTTGGTCGACAGCGCGAAAAAACCGGTTGCCGGTCTGCTGGTAGAGGCGTTTGGTGGACCGAGCATGGCCAATCGACCGCTGGCCGTTTCAGCGCCGAGTGATGCCGACGGGCGTTTTCAGCTGCGACTGGCGGCACCGGAAACAATCTATCTGCAGGGCCGTGAAACGGTCGGTATCGGTTTTCCGCCGCTCGGCAGTTTGTTCGGTATCTATGGGGGTAAAAAGGCGCAAGCGGTGACGGTGAAGCAGGGGGAGCGGATTGACAACCTCGAGATCATTATCGGTCGTCGAACTGCGGAACCGGCGGTGAAG
>JAADGW010000260.1 GCA_013152145.1 Deltaproteobacteria bacterium | reverse complement strand
TCGGCAATCCGACGATTATGGCGACGATGACCGTCATCATCGCCTTTATCCCGATGCTGTTTGTGACCGGGATGATGGGACCGTTCATGCGCCCCATCCCGATCAACGTACCGGTTGCCATGCTGACCTCGTTGTTGATGGCCGATATTGTTGTCCCGTTTATCGCCCTGCGCTGGCTGAAGAAAAAAGCCGCCCTGATGGAGGCCCGCAACCGGTTGACGCTGGAAGAGCGTGCTGAAAAACCGAAAGATTTTTTTCATCACAGCTATGTTGCGACGGTCAAGCCGCCGCTGATGGAAGGCCCGTGGAAACGCAGCCTGTTTTTTGTCGTGGTGATTGTGCTGTTACTGCTGTCGATGCTCATGCCGGTCTGGCAGTTTGTCCGGCCTGCCGGGATGAACGGTCCGATCAGCCCGTTCGGGGTGAATTTGCAGATGTTGCCGGACGGCAACGTCAATACCTTTGTTCTGGAGGTCGATACCCCGGCCGGAACCGCGCTGGATGAAACCAACCGGGTCGCACTGGCGGTCGGCGATGTGCTGGCGCGCGAAAAGTACGTGACCGATTATGAAACCTACCTCGGTCGTACCGGTCCGCTGAGTTTTTCCGGTATGGTACGCGGCGATACCATGCGCGTTGGTTCCAACCTGGCACAGATCGTGGTCAATATTGTCGACCGCAGTGAGCGCCCACATACCAGCGAGGTTGCCACTGATGCGTGGATCGCTCTGGCGCCGGTGCGTGAAGCATTCCCGCAGGCGCGGATCAAGCTGTTCCTGACCCCGCCGGGGCCGCCGGTGCGGTCACAGGTTCTGGCAGAGCTGTACGGTCCGGATTATGAAAAACTGCGCCAGTCCGCAGACCTGCTCAAAAAAGAGTTCGGCAATATTTATGGCCTGATCAATATTGATGATTCGGTCACCGCCACCGCGCCGCAGTATCTTATCCGCGTCGACAAGGATAAGGCCATGCTGGCTGGTCTGGCTCCGGCGCAAGTGGCCAAGCTGGTACGTGCCTATGTCGTCGGCGCTGACATCGGCACGTTGCGCGGTGCAGATACACCGGAACCGGTGAATATCGTGGTGCGGCTCAAGCAGGCGGATCGAGCCTGGATTCAGCAGGTCCTCGATCTGACCGTCACTAATCAGCAGGGGAAGCAGATCCCACTGGCCGGGATCGTCTCCATCGAACCCTCCAGTGTGGCCAGGCCGATCCTGGCTCGTGACCAGCACCCGGTGGTTTACATTATGGGCGATATGCTCAATGCCAGCCCGGTCTATGCTACCTTGACGCTGAACAAGATATTCAATAACGCGACGCTGCCCAACGGTGTCCAGTTGACCACCGCCAACCTGGGATTTGTCGCCTCACAGCCGGACGATATCACCCATAATCAGGTTCTGTGGGGGGGGGACATGCGTTTAACCCTGGATGTATTCCGCGACCTCGGCGCCGCTTTTATCGTGTCGCTGGTGTTCATCTATCTGATGCTGGTGGCCTATTACCAGTCATTCATGCTGCCGGTGATTGTCATGGGCGCGATTCCGCTGACGCTGGTGGGGATCTTTCCGGGACACTGGTTGTTCAACATGCCGTTTAATGCGACCTCGATGATCGGTTTTATCGCCCTGGCGGGCATCGTGGTGCGGAACTCGCTGCTGCTCATCGACTTTATTCTCGAATACCGTCGTCAGGGCTATGCGCTGGAGGCCTCGGTGCTGGAGGCCGGTGCCGTGCGTTTCCGGCCGATCCTGCTCACGGCCCTGGCCATCATGTTCGGCTCCGCGGTGATGATCACCGACCCGGTATTCGGCGGACTTGCCCTGGCGCTGATCTTCGGGACCTTTGCCTCGACCATGCTGACCTTGATCGTTATCCCACTGTTCTATTATCTGTGGCAGCGGCACGAGGAGCATATCCATCCGGCACAGCCGTAATTGAATATTGCTGACCGGTCCGAACGGCCGGCAGGAGGAACAGTACCGGCAGATTGCAGGCGGGTCGTTTACGGCCCGCCTTTTTTGGTACACCCGACAGGATGGGTGCTCGATTTCCTTAAGGTTTCCGGGCTCTTTCCCGCCGCTGCAGTTTTGCTGTTTCGCGGCCGGTGGTTTGGGTATATTTTTTGCCGTAATTTGTTATCATTCCAGAGTGTTGACGTTGTTTTGTGATTATCCAAGGCGGGTCCTCTTTATTTTGTCGGGGATGGCTGGAGATTCTGATGGCTGAAAAACGGGGAATTAAGCGCAAACGAAAGCGCTTGAAGGTTCGTTTCGGTGTCGATTATCCGAGACGGTTTGCTTTTACGGAAGATATTTCGGAGCAGGGGCTGTTTGTCATTACCGGCCGACCGGAGCGGCCCGGAACAAAGTTGTTGCTGGAGATAACCTTACCGGACGAGACCCAGGTGATTGTGCGGGGCCAGGTTCGCTGGGCCAAGAAGGTTCCTCCCAATCTGATCCGGGTTGCCAACAAGGGGGGGATGGGAGTGCGTTTGTTCCGCTTTGAAAGCGGCGAGTCCTTCTTTAAATCGTTGGTTAACCAATTGTGGCGTTGAACTTGATGGGTTGCCGATGAAACATTCAACGGAAACAGCAGAGTATCTGCCGGCGGTCGCCCCCGACCTGCTGTTGGTTCGCTGGGGGCACGGGGAATGGCAGCTGCGGAGTATTTCCGAGCGTCTTGCCCGGTTGCTGGCGATTGATCCGCTGCGGATCAGGGGGCGTTCCCCCGGCAGCTTGTTTCCCGACTCCGTTCCGCCTTTGCAGGAACTTGTCGCCGAGGTTCTTGAGCAGGGGCGTGACCTGTCCGACGTCAAGCTGCGGCTGCTGCCTGATCACCCGGAGTTTCTTGCCGATATCCAGTTTGCCGGGTTGACCGATGATTATCTCGGCCGACAGGTCAGAGTCAACCTGCGGCGTGAATCGGTGGCCAGTCGGCAGGAGATCGGATTTCGTAACCTGATCGGCAGCAGCCCCGCAATGCGTGAAGTCTTCCGCAAAATCCGTCTCTACGGGTCTTCAGATGCGGCAGTTATCATCACCGGGGAAACCGGTGCCGGTAAGGAATTGGTCGCCCAGGCGCTGCATGCGGAGAGTGATCGCCATGCGCGCACGTTTGCCGCGCTCAACTGTACGGCGATCAGTGAACAACTGCTGGAGTCGGAACTGTTCGGCCACGAGCGCGGAGCCTTTACCGGCGCGGTGCGTGAGCATCGGGGCTACTTTGAACGCGCCGACGGCGGTACCCTGTTGCTCGACGAAATCGGCGATATGCCGCTGCATGTTCAGGGCAAGCTGTTACGGGTGCTGGAGGACGGCCGAATTCAACGGGTCGGCGGTGAAAAAAGCCGCCAGGTAGATGTCCGGGTACTCGGTGCGACCAATGTGCCGCTGGAACAAGCGGTTGCCGAGAAGCGGTTTCGGGACGATCTTTATCATCGGCTCGCGGTGCTGCGGATCCATCTGCCGGCGTTGCGCGAACGGGTTGAAGATATCCCCCTGCTGGCGAATATGTTTCTGCAACAGTTCAACACCAAATACGGTAAGAACGTACGGCGTTTGACCAGCGAGGCGATCCGGCTGCTGCAGTCCTATCTCTGGCCGGGTAATGTACGGGAGCTGCGCAATGTGCTGGAGCGGGTGGTGGTCGAAGCTGAAACCGAGGCGATCGGGGCACGGGCTTTCAGTGAGTGGATTCAGGAACGGCAGCAGTTTGCCCGTTCCGCTCCCCACCGGGCAGAGCAATCTCTCTCGCAGCTGCCGATGATTACCCCCTACCGTCAGCTGCACAGCGATGGATCGGTGGTTGATGCTGCCGTTGTCCCGCCGGGGCGTGGACGGGGAGTGCGGGCGGAGTTGACTGAAGCGACCATCCGCGAAGCCTTCCGGGCCGCCGGCGGTAACTTGACCGCTGCCGCCCGGCAACTGGGTGTGCATCGTGCCACGCTCTACCGTCACCTGTCACGGCTCAAGCTTTCTCGCGAACAACTCTCCTGACCCCTTCCGGTTTCCCGGCTATCCCCTTGTTGCGACGTTGCAACCGTCGCAACGCTTCTTTGGGTGCGACCGCTGCAACGTCGCAGCTTTCCAACAGTCCCTGGAGGCAATCCTTAATGTGCTGATTTTACACGAGTTATGGTTTTTCTGAAGTTGGCATCCCCCTTGAAGTGGTTGTGGTCAGAAAACAATCCGACAACACCCGTCAAGACCATCAAAAGGAGGATGACAATGTTCGGTTTTCAAATGATTCAAGAAATGGACAACCTGCAGCGAGAAATGGAACAGATCTTTCGCGGCCTCAACTTTGCTCCGGCGTTTCCGGCTCTGTCGCAAGCTTCTGCACTCAAGTTACGCGACGTCGGCGAAGCATTTGTCGTGACAGCGACCCTTCCGGGGATCGACAGCGACAAGCTGGATATCAGTATTCTCAACCGGCAGCTGAACCTGTCCGGCGAGTTTGCCGCGGCAGAGGTTCCGGAGACAGCGATCTGGCACCGGCGGGAGAGAAATACCGGGCGCTTTGAGCGTTCGCTGCAACTGCCGGTGAATGTCGATGCTGATCAGGTCGAAGCTGAGTACAAGCAGGGTATCCTGAGTATCCGCCTGCCCAAGGCGGCATCGGAATTACCGAAAAAGATCAGTGTCAAGGCCGGTTGAAACCGGTTTGAGATGAATCACTCTTTCGCCAGTGACAGGAGATAGGCCATGAATGACAAGCAGATGGTGAATAAAGGGAACGGCAGTCTGGAGAAGGTTGCCCCGGTTGTTCCGGGGAAACATTTTATCCCGGCGATTGATATTTATGAAACGGATGATGAGTTGGTGCTGCTCGCGGACCTGCCGGGGGTTGAAGATCAGGGGTTGCAACTGGAGGTTGCTCGTGGGGTACTGACGTTGGCTGCCGAAGCCGCCGTCGAAGGTGCAGGTGAGGCTGCTTATTATCGGCAGTTCCGGCTCTCCGACCGGATCGACACCGATGCCGGTGAGGCAACCCTGAAAGACGGGGTGTTGACCCTGCGACTGCCGAAACGGGCAATTGCGTTGCGAAACCGAAAAAGATCGCGGTGAAATCGCTGCATTAACACGGCTCGGGGCCAGTGGTTACGACTCCTGGTCCTTTTTTTGTGCCGATGCTGATTCAGCCGCTATAATTTATCTGCCGGGGGTCGATTTTCAGCTGTTCTCCCCCGCTGTTGGATGGGTGCGCCGAGGAGCGACTTCGGCGGAAATAATTCATGGCAATAGCCATTTTCAGGAGTAACAGAAATGATTGACCTAAATCGGACGACCCAGAAAGTTCAGGATGCGCTGCAGGCCGGGCAGGCACTGGCGCTGCGCTTCGGTCACGCCGAAATCGATGGCGAGCACCTGTTGCTGGCCCTCTGTGAGCAGGAGGGAGGGTTGACCGCGCGGCTGATGCAGAAATTACAGGTTCCGATCGACGGATTGATTGACGGATTGCGTCAGGACCTGCAGTTGCGACCGCGTATCAGCGGTCCCGGTGCTGACAACAGCAAGCTCTACGCCAGTCGCCGGTTGAGTAACCTGCTGCTGCAGGCCGGTGAAGAAGCCAAACAGCTCAAAGATGAGTATGTCAGCGTCGAGCATCTGCTGCTGGCCGCGGCGAGCGAGGGGGAAAGGACCGTGTCCGGACGTCTGCTGCGCAAGCTCGGCATCGATCGTGACCGGCTGCTGCAGGGGCTGGCCGAGATTCGCGGCAAGCAGCGGGTCACCAGTCAGGACCCGGAAGAAACCTATGAAGCGTTGCAGAAATATGGCCGTGATCTGGTCGAGGAGGTCAAAAACGGCAAGCTCGACCCGGTCATCGGCCGCGATGAAGAGATCCGGCGGGTGATCCGTATCCTCTCCCGGAAAACTAAAAACAACCCGGTGCTGATCGGTGAGCCGGGGGTGGGTAAAACCGCCATCGTCGAAGGGCTGGCGCATCGGATCGTACGCGGTGATGTTCCCGAAGGCTTGAAGGGTAAAACCGTCTATTCCCTCGATATGGGGTCACTGGTTGCCGGGGCCAAGTACCGTGGTGAGTTTGAAGAACGGCTCAAAGCGGTGTTGAAGGAAATCCAGGACAGTGACGGCCGGATTCTGCTGTTTATCGATGAATTGCACACGATTGTCGGTACCGGGAAAAGTGAAGGGGCGATCGACGCCGGAAATATCCTCAAGCCGATGCTGGCCCGGGGGGAATTGCACTGCATCGGGGCGACCACGCTTGATGAATACCGGCAGTATCTGGAAAAAGATCCAGCTCTGGAGCGGCGTTTTCAGCCGGTCCTGGTGGAGCAACCGAGTGTCGAGGCGACCATCAGTATCCTGCGCGGCCTGAAAGAGCGCTACGAGGTTTATCACGGGGTGCGGATTCAGGATAATGCTCTGGTAGCGGCGGCCGAATTGAGTCATCGTTATATTGCCGACCGGTTTTTGCCCGACAAGGCGATCGATCTGGTGGATGAGGCCTGCGCGACTATCCGCACTGAGATCGATTCGATGCCGGCGGAGCTGGACGCCATGACCCGGCGCTTGATGCAGCTGGAGATTGAAGAGGCGGCCCTGAAAAAAGAGACGGATGCCGCTAGCCGTGAGCGTTTAGCGGTACTGCAGGAGGAGTTGGCCAACCTGCGTGAGCAGGAGGATAGCTTGTCGGCGCAGTGGCAGCTGGAAAAAGGTGGTATCCGCAGTGTCCAGCAGCTGCGTGAGGAGATCGAACAGTTGCGTCTGGCGATCGCCGAGGCGGAGCGGGCCTATGACCTGAATCGGGCGGCAGAGCTGAAGCACGGTAAACTGCCGGAACTGGAGCGGGAGCTCAAGGCCCAGGAAGAGCAGTTGCAGAAGGCCGATGCAACGGAAAAAATCCTGCGTGAAGAGGTCACCGAAGAGGAGATCGCCGAGATCGTTTCCCACTGGACCGGCATTCCGGTCACCCGGCTGGTGGAGGGTGAACGGGAAAAGCTGCTGCGGCTGGATGAAATTCTGCACCAGCGGGTGATCGGTCAGGATGAGGCGGTGCAGCGGGTTGCCGATGCGGTCATCCGTGCCCGGGCCGGGATCAAAGATCCCAAACGACCGATCGGCTCTTTTATCTTTCTCGGTCCGACCGGGGTGGGTAAAACCGAACTGGCCCGCGCCCTGGCCGAGGCGCTGTTTGACAGTGAGGAGAATCTGATCCGTATCGACATGTCGGAGTATATGGAGCGGCACGCTGTCAGCCGTCTGCTTGGTGCACCTCCCGGATATGTCGGTTACGAAGAGGGCGGCCAGCTGACCGAAGCGGTGCGCCGCCAGCCCTATGCGGTGATTCTGTTTGACGAAATCGAGAAAGCACACCCCGACGTGTTTAATGTCCTGCTGCAGATTCTCGATGACGGCCGCGCCACCGATGCCAAAGGGCGGACGGTCAGTTTCAAGAATGCCGTTATCATCATGACCTCGAACATCGCTTCGCAACAACTGCTTGAAGGGATTGAGGGGGATGAGATTCCCGAGGCTGTGCGGCAGCAGGTGGAGCTGGCATTGCGGCAGAGTTTCCGGCCCGAATTCCTCAACCGGGTTGACGATATCATCATCTTTAAGCCGTTGACACGGGTCGAGATCCGCCAGATTGTCCTGCTGCTGACCGAAGAAATCCGGCAACGCTTGAGCGAGCAGCGGTTGACCCTGACTCTGTCTGACGAAGCTTGCGATTACATTGCCGAAACCGCCTACGATCCGGTTTACGGGGCCCGGCCGCTGAAACGCTTTTTACAACAGCAGCTGGAAACCCGGGTCGGTCGAGCTTTGCTCAGCGGTGAAGTGGCCGAAGACGGGGCCTTGCAGGTGGTGCTGGAGGACGGTCAATTACGGGTGAAAGTCGCACCCGTAAAGAAAAAACCTACGGCAGAGAAATAAAAAAACTTGCGGGGCGGGAGAATCCGCGTATAATGTTACCTAACTGGTTATAATTAATAGCCGACCATTTATTTAAAGGGGGACATTATGCGCATCGATATCGTATGTAAACCGGATAAACTGGATGCTTGCCGCGGGACTGCGGCGAATGTCCGTGAGGCCCTTGATCGATTGGGAGTTGAGGCAGAGGTTCACCAGTTCAACGATTCCCGAAAAATGATCGATAATCGAATTTACGTGGTTCCAGCCCTGTTGATCGATGACCAGCTCAGGATTGCCGGTCGGGTACCGGAGGTGGATGAGATTGTCAGCTTTCTGGTTGAGCATCCGCGCTATCTCAAAGATGTTGCCGAGGTCGCCTGATCACAGGAGAAACCGGTGCTGTTTTAAAAAAGGTTCCCGTGCCGTAATGGCCGGGAACCTTTACTTTTTTCAGGGTCTCAGGTAGGCTTTAGCATCATTTTTCCGAGGAGTCTGTTAATGCCGAAAATCCTGCTGGTCGACGATGTCGGTCTGTTTCTCGAGCTGGAACGCTCCTATCTTGACGGCTGTGGTTATGATCTGGTCACCGCCTCTTCCGGCGAAGAAGCTCTCCAGCGTCTCGACAAGGTTGCCCCCGATATTCTGCTGCTCGATTTTTACATGCCGGGCATGGATGGTGACGAGGTTTGTCGGTTGATCCGTCGCAACCAGCGCTGGCAGCGCCTGCCGATTCTTATGGTCACCGCGGCCGGCAAGTCGGACGAGGTGCAACGCTGCCTGCAGTCCGGTTGTGATGATTATATTACCAAGCCGGTTAATAAACAGGAACTGCGCGAGAAGGTTCAGCGCCTGCTCGGAGAAGTGCAGCGCCGTAAGGATGAACGGGTGCCGGTCAAGCTGCCGGTCCAGATTCGTGAACGGGGCCGTCTGCACGTTGCCAGTGCCCACGATCTTTCTGCCAGCGGCGTCTATCTGAAATCAGCGGCGCCGTTGACGGAGAATACCGGCATAGAAATCCGTCTGGAATCGACCGAAGGGACGCCGCTGGTGTTGTTCGGTAAGATCAAGCGCACCGCCAAGCAGCCCGAAGATGGTTGCGGTGTTTACTTTATCCACCCGGATCCGGACAGCAAAGAGCTGCTTGAAAGGTTGGTGCGCAGTAAAAAAGCGGAGCTGTTGCAGCGTGAAGGGGTGGACGAGCAACTCAGTCAACGGATGTTAAGTCTGGAGGAGGAGTGTTCCGGCTTGCGTGCCAAGCAGGATGATGCCATGCACCGGATCGGTGAACTGGAACAGGAAAACCTGGAGTTTGCCAAGCAGTTGGTTCAGGTCGAGGATGTCAACAATAACCTGACCAACCTCTATATCGCTTCATCCCGCCTGCATTCAACCCTCGACCGCGAAGAGACCCTGGAGATTATCAAGGAGGTTGTCATCAACTTTGTCGGTGCGGAAAAGTTTGCTATTTTCCTGTTCAATAAGGGTTCCGAATGCCTGTGCTTCGAAACCGGAGAAGGTTTTGAAACCAGTGAACTGTTTCCGGATGTCCCTCTCGGTGAAGGGGTGCTGGGACAAACTGCCGCCAGCGCGGAAAATTACTTTTGTACCGGCTCGATCAGTGGGGGCTCGGACGATATCCTCTCACCGATCATCGCGATTCCGCTGCTTATTCACGAGCAAATGATTGGTGTCTTGGCCATTTATCGCCTGTTTATTCAGAAAGAACAGCTGGAATCGATCGATTACCAGCTGTTTTCCATGCTCGGTGAACATGCTGCGACTGCCCTGTTTTCATCGACCCTGTACGGCAAGTCGGAGCGCAAACGCCAGACCTACCAGGGGTTTGTCGATCTGCTCCTCAAATAGCCGGCAGCAGCAGGCCCTGGCTGACGGCAAACTGTAAAAATTCTGTTGCCGTCTGCCGCTCATTTCCCTGTAGCAGTTTTGGGGTCGCCAGTTGTCCATTTGCGGCCAGCAGCAAACGGGCAAAGTCGGGCTGCAGTGATTCGACCAGCGGCTGCCCGTGCTGCTGGAGAAAAATTCCGTAAGAGGTTTCTTCAGCTGTTTGTGCAGCCAGCTGAGCTTCTCCCCACCAACCTGTTCCAATTCCTCTAAATCATAATGAAATCTTTGGATCTGCACGGCCGGGTTCAGTCTCCAGCGCTGTTTGAGCAGTTGATTTGTCGCAGGCAGATTATCGGCCGGCTGACAGTTCTGAGCGAGCAGCAGCTCGGCACAACGGAAGTGATAGTTGATCAGGTCCTCCGCCAGTTGCCGCAGGGTTTTCTTGCCGGTTGCGCGCAGATCTGCGGCGATAAAGTCCTGCTGCAGGGGGAGGATGTCGAGCGGTTGCCAGCCTTCGGCGCAGGTTTTCTGTTCAGTGCTCAGCTCCGGGCGGGCGTTCAGCCAGTCGGAAAAACGGCCCAGCAGTTCGGCCGGTCGGCTTGACAGGGCATCGCAGA
>JAADGW010000231.1 GCA_013152145.1 Deltaproteobacteria bacterium | reverse complement strand
CTTGCCGTGCGGATGAACGGTGATTATGTCGATCGACAGAATCCTCTCTCTCAGCGTGCTCTGATCGGTCGGTTGCTTGCGGAGCAGCTGCCGCGTTTCAAGGCAGAAACGAAGCAAGGGGCGTCCGGGCAGCAGCAGGCGGTGTTGAAGAACCTTTATTATCTGCAGGGCCGGATGGCGGGCGGGTGTGAGTGATGCGGCAGACATTGCGTGATCCGCATACCTGGTTGGTGATGCTCGCCGGTGGCCTGCTCGGGTTCTGCGGCGTCTGGCTGGTGATGCTCGGAAATCCGCAGAATTCCGGTATCTGTATTTCCTGTTTTCTGGAAAACACTGCCGGTGCGCTCGGCCTGCACGATAACCCGCGGATGCAGTACCTGCGCCCGGAGCTGATCGGGTTTGTGCTCGGCTCAACCCTGGCGGCACTCAGTTTCCGAGAGTTCTCCTCCAGGGGGGGCAGCGCTCCTCTGCCGCGGCTGTTTGCCGGGGTTTTTCTGATCGTCGGCTGCTCGGTCTTTATCGGCTGTCCGATTAAGCTGTTCCTGCGTTTGACCGCCGGTGACTGGACCAGCTTGCCGGGATTATTCGGCCTGATAGCGGGCGTCTGGATCGGCTTGCAAGGCTTGGCGGCCGGGGTCCATCTGGACCAGAGCAGGAAAGAACGGGGCGGCTCCGGTTTGTGGATTCCGCTGTTGTTTCTGCTGCTGCTGGCTTTTCTGCTGCTGCGGCCGGGTTTCATCATGTTTTCCACCCGTGGCAGTGCCGCCGAAGCGGCTCCCGTACTGATCGCCCTCGGCATCGGCCTGGTGTTGGGTGCTATCGCCCAGCGGACCCGCTTCTGCATCACCGGCGCTTTGCGCGACCTGCTGCTGATGGGCCTGCGTGCACCGCTGTTCTGGGGGTTAGTGCTGTTTGTTTTGATCGCGGCAATTGCTTCTGTGTTGAGCGGTCAGTTCCATCCCGGTTTCTACGGCCAGCCGGGCGCCCATCTGGACATGCTCTGGAGTTTTCTCGGGATGTTGCTGGTCGGCGCGATTTCGGTGCTGATCAGCGGTTGCCCCTTTCGGCAACTGATCAAAGCCGGGGAGGGGGACGCCGACGCCGGGCTGGTGGTTATCGGGATGTTGCTCGGAGCCGGGCTGGTGCAGTCCTGGCAGATTGCCGCGACGTCAGCTGGAGTCAGCCTTTACGGCAAGGTGGCCGTGGTTGCCGGATTGGCTTTTTTCTTGTTGAATTTACTGCTGTTCCGAGATCGGTCGACAGCTTAGCTGGTATCTGAAAGGAAACGGTTTGGTGCTATTGCAACGTAATCAGCAGATTGTCTGGCGGCACGAAAAACGTCGCGAAGAACAGGTGCTCCTGGATCTGGAAGCCGGTGGGGATGTGGAGAATCGGGGGACGGTCATCCTTATGCTCTCCGGTATGATGCATCAGCTTAATCTGCTCGGCGGCATGATCTGGAGCCTGTGTGACGGCAGCCGGACGGAGGCGCAGGTGGTCGATGTTCTGCTCCGGGAGTTCGATGTCGAGCGGGAGGTTCTCGCCGCGGATGTTGCGGAATTCATTCAGGAGCTGTTGCAGCGTGGGTGGCTGATTTATGTCTGACACCAACGCCGAACTGCTTTCCGCGCCGTTGACCATCAACTGGACCCTGTCCTACAAATGCAATTTCATCTGCAGCCACTGCTACAGCCGCGATGAGCTTGCCGAAGAGTTGTCGACTGAGCAGCTCAAGCAGATTGTCGATCTGCTGGTTGAGTGGCAGGTCCCCTTTATCAACTTCGGCGGCGGTGAACCGTTGATCCGTAAAGACCTGCTGGAGATCAGTCGTTACGCAACCGGCAGGGGGTTGAATGTGTCGATGAACTCCAACGGCTGGTTGCTTGACCCGGTCATGGCTGAGCAACTCAAGCAGGCCGGGTTTAACAGCGTCGGTATCAGTATAGACAGTGCCGACGCGGTGCGGCATGACGATTTTCGAAACATGGCCGGCTCTTTTGAGCGGGCGACGGCGGCGCTTGATGCCCTGCACGCAGCCGGGGTGAAGACGACCATGAGTTCGGTCATCTCGCGGATCAATTTCCGGGAATTCCATTCTCTGCTTGATCTGGCCCGTGCTCACCAGGTTTCGCAGCTGTTTCTGCACAACTTCAAATGCAGCGGCCGCGGGTTTAAAAACCGCGACGATCTCGATCTGACTCCGGCCGAGTGGAAAGATTTTTACCGCGAAGCTTTGCAGGTTAGAAACCGGACCAAAGACTTGTTGATTGCTTTTGATGATCCGGTGATTGCCTCTCTGCCCGGCTATAACGACAATCCCCTGGTCAAAGGGAGCAGTTGCGGAAAACTTTCACTGCACCTGCGGCCCGATGGTGACCTGACGCCCTGTGGTTTTATTTCATTGGTTGTCGGTAATATTTTAACGGATGATTTGGCGGATCTGTGGTATAATTCACCCGTTCTAATGTCTATGCGTCACAAATCGGCCAAAGGCAAGTGTCGGGGTTGCGGAGCTTATCAGGATTGTCTTGGTGGTTGCACCGCGCGGGCTTATGCGACAACCGGTGATCTCAGCGAACCCGATCCACATTGCTGGAAATAAGAAAAACTTCATCAAACCGCACAACGACTGAAGGAGGTCAGATTATGAAGAAGTACATGAAGCCCCGAGTGGTTGGTTCCTCAAACGTACACCCCTGTTGAAACACTGGGGGAGGCTCTGTCGCCTCCCCCAATTTCTTTCTGTGATTGCCGCTATGCCCGTCGATTTACTCGATGCCCCGTTACGGATCAGTTGGGATCTGTGTGCAACTGAAAAACAGCTGAGCAGCGCTCAGCTGCGATCGATCGCACAACAACTGACCGCTGCCGGGGTCTTTTATGTCTCCCTGGAAAACAATCCGTTGACCCATCCGGCGATCAAACCGCTGCTCGAACAGTTGCTTTCCGGCGGTTGCCAGGTGGCGATCGTGCTCAACGGGGAACCGGCAGAGCTGGCTCTGCTGGAATCGATCCCGCGTTCCGTATCTCTGTTTGTCGATTGTGCCGCGGCGGTCCACGCCGGTCAGCTTGATCAGGCCCGGCTCCGGCAAACCGTTGCCCGGTTTCGTGCCGCGCAACGTGATCCTGCTCTGCTCTGGCTGCCCCGTCACGGTGAGCTGCCGTTGTTGCTGGATTTACTGGATATCTGTGCCTCGGAAGCGGTCCGTGGTTTTAAGTTGCCAAACCAGAAAATCAGTGTTAATTCTGAGCAAACTTCATCATTTCTGTTGCCTGATTGTAACGATCTTGAGCAGTTAGCCGTTTTGATTGAGAGCTCCGGGCTGCCGGAGATACCTGGCCTGCAACTTGAGGTTCATGATCTGTTTCTCTGGCAGCTGCTGCAGCCTTTAAGCGGCGGCAAGAGGAGCGAGTACGGTGGCTGCCAGGCGGCTGACGGGCTGGGACATATCGATGCGACAGGTCTGCTCTACCCCTGTTCTTCGTGGCCTGAACCGCTCGGCCAACTGCTGACGGATAATCTGCTCGATCTCTGGCAGACGGCTCGCCGACTGGAGATCCGCCGACAGATTTCGCAGGTACCCGTGGGGTGCGAAGGCTGTTCTGATTACCCGATCTGTTTGGGCGGCTGCCGCGGTCTGGTCAAATTCTGCCGTGATGACGGGTTGAAAAGAGATTTACTCTGCTCAGCCCGTCGCACTGTTTGAAAGCTGTTCGTGGATGAAAAAACCGATTTATCTCGATAATGCTGCCACCAGCCATCCGAAACCGGAAGCGGTTTATCGGGCGGTTGACGATGTTCTGCGCAAAGGGGCCAGTGCCGGTCGCGGCGGCCATCAGCAGGCTCTTTCCGCGGCGCGCCTGGTGTTCGAAACCCGCGAACTGCTGGCTGAATTGTTTAACGCCGCAGATTCAGAGCGGTTTGTTTTTACCGCCAACGCCACGACGGCGATCAATCAGGCCCTGTTCGGCTTGTTGGCCGCCGGTGATCGGGTGGTGACAACCAGCCTCGAACATAATGCCGTGACCCGTCCTCTGCGTGCGCTGCAGGATCGCGGTATCGAAGTGGTCAAGGTTGTTGCCGATCCGGTCTCGGGAATTGTCTCGGCCGATGCGTTGAAAGAGGCCTGCCTTGCCGCCAGAACCCGTCTGCTGCTGGTGAACCACTGCTCCAATGTTTACGGGGCCATGCAACCCGTCGAAGGTCTGGGCGGCTGGTGCCATCAGCATGATATCCTGTTTATGGTTGATGGTTCCCAGTCGGCGGGAAGTTTCCCGATCGATTTCCAGACCCTGGCGGTTGACCTGTTTGCGGCGCCCGGGCACAAAGGTCTGCTCGGGCCGCAGGGGACCGGTTTTCTTTACGTGGCGGAAAGTCTGGAACTGACTCCCTTGATTTATGGGGGAACAGGTGCTAATTCTCACTCTGATCTGCCGCCCGAAGAGTTACCGGAGCGATTGGAGTGCGGTACGCTCAACCTGCCGGGTCTGGCCGGCTTGAAGGCGGCCATCGAATTTATTATTGATGTCGGTGTAATGCAGATCCGGCAGCGTGAAATTGACCTGCTTAAACCGCTGCTGCGGGGGCTGCAACAAATGGCCGGGGTAATCCTTTACGGGCCGGCCGACCCGCTGCTGCGGGGCGCCGCGGTGTCCTTCACCCTCCGGGATTATGACCCGGCAGAGATCGGTTTTATCCTCGATCAAGAGGAAAATATTTCTGTCCGGGTCGGGTTGCAGTGCGCACCTGATGCGCATCGGACGATCGGTACTTACCCGCAGGGGACCATCAGGGTCAGCCCGGGATATTTTACCTCGGAAACAGATATCGAACGCTTTCTGCAGGCCATCAGGCGTATCGCCCAAAGGGGCGATCATGATGATTCGACCACTGGAGTGAGATAATGCGCGCTGGCTTAAAACTGTTTTTTGTCGTATCACTGTTCAGTTTATTGCTGGCCTGCTCTCTTTGCCGCCGGTAAACCCGGTGACCCGCAAGCAGTTGTTGAGTACCGGGGTCTATCGGACCTTTACGATTGATGAGTCGCCGGAAGAAATTCTCAACGCTCTCAACATGGAAGGGGAGGTTGTTATTAAAGCGATGGAAGGGAAATTCCCGGTCTATATCAAGATTATGGCCAAGACCGACGGGCTGAAAATCAGCTCTTACGGTCGTTGAACTCGTGAATGAAACAGACAAACACCTTGTCGAAAGTTGATATGCTATGAAAATTTACGTTTTGGACACCAATGTCCTGCTGCATGATCCTCAGGCAATTTTCAAGTTCCAGAATAATACGGTGATTCTGCCGCTGACCGTTATTGAAGAGATTGACCGTTTCAAAAAAGAGCAGAGTGAAACCGGTCGGAATGCCCGCCAGATTTCGCGCGTGATCGATGGCTTCCGCAAACAGGCCAAATTAATTGACGGGGTACCGCTTGAAAATGGCGGGACTTTCAAGGTTGCAGTCTACCGCAAAGAGTTTCTCGAAAAACTGCCGCCGGAACTGCGCAGTGATCAGGGTGATAATCGCATCCTGGCGGTCGCCCGGGACCTGCAGGAAAGCTCAGCCGAGGGGACAGTTTTTTTCATCACCAAAGATATCAACCTGCGGATCAAGGCCGACACCATCGGCATGATTGCCGAGGATTATCAGAATGACAAGATTGCGATTGAAGAACTTTATACCGGGACCACCGAGTTGTCGGTCAGCCGGGAGCAGGTCGATCAATTTTATGAGCTCGGTTTTCTGCCCCTTGAAGGGGATTTTAAGGCCAATCAGGGGCTGACTCTGATTGACGAAACCAACCCGTCCCATTCGGCGATCGGGCGTTACGATGCAATGAAACAACAGGTGAAAAATCTGCTGCGGGTTCCCAAAGACGGTGTCTGGGGGATCCATCCGCGGAATCGAGAGCAGCAGTTTGCTTTCGACCTGTTGCTCAACGATGATGTCCAGCTGGTTTCATTGGTCGGTAAGGCCGGCACCGGCAAGACCCTGCTGGCGATCGCGGCCGGCCTGCTGAAAACCGCGGATGAGAGTGTCTACAGTCGCCTGCTGGTTTCACGACCGGTATTTCCCATGGGGCGTGACCTGGGATTTTTGCCCGGTGACGTTGAAGAAAAGCTGGCGCCCTGGATGCAGCCGATTTTCGATAATGTCGAGCTGCTGCTGTCGAGTATCGACGACGGAGGGAAGCGTAAGCGCGGGTATCGCGAACTGATCGACCTCGGGCTGATGGAAATCGAGCCGCTGACCTATATCCGCGGCCGGTCGATTCCGCGTCAGTATATGATCGTCGATGAGGCACAGAACCTGACGCCGCACGAAATCAAGACCATCATTACGCGAGCCGGAGAGGGGACAAAAATTGTTCTGACCGGCGACCCGTACCAGATCGATAATCCCTATGTCGATTCCGCCAGTAACGGTCTGGCTTACGCGGTCGAGCGCCTCAAAGGGCAGGAGATCGCCGGTCACATGACCCTGAGCAAGGGGGAACGTTCCCCGCTGGCGGAGCTGGCAGCGAATCTGCTGTAAGTCGCCTTTTCTACTCAGATATTTAAAAGATGCTTTTACTTGCGTTAGAAAGTTCCTGTGACGAGACCGCGGCCGCGGTTGTGCGTGACGGACAAGAGGTCCTGGTCAACCTGATCGCTTCCCAGGTTGACCTGCATGCTGCCTACGGTGGGGTGGTCCCGGAGCTGGCTTCGCGCCGGCATCTGGAGACGATCAACCCGCTGGTGGCAGCGGCTCTGCAACAGGCCGGGGTTGAAAAAGACCAGCTTGACGGGGTGGTCGTGACCCGCGGTCCCGGGCTGATCGGTGCCTTGCTGGTCGGCCTTTCGTATGCCAAGGCGTTTGCCTACGCTTGCCGGATTCCGGTGATCGGTGCCCATCATATCGAAGG
>JAADGW010000168.1 GCA_013152145.1 Deltaproteobacteria bacterium | reverse complement strand
TCTCGAGATTGAGGTCAAACGGGGCAACCGAGCCATCCGGCAAAAGACCGGAAAAAGCCCCGCCGGAGCTGTGTCTGACGGGGCCTGTCGATCAAAAATGTGTGAGCTCTGCTGCTGATCAATAACCGTCATCCCGGCGGGCCTGATTTTCAAAGCGGGTGAATTCGCCGCGGAACGTCAGATGCACGGCACCGATCGGGCCGTTCCGCTGCTTGCCGATAATAATTTCCGCATCCTTGTCGTGCCCCTTATCACAGGAACCGTCCCGATTTTTACAGGCCTCGCAATAGACCGCATCACGATAAACGAACATGATCACGTCAGCATCCTGTTCGATCGCGCCCGATTCCCGAAGGTCGGCCATCATCGGCCGTTTATCGGTGCGACTTTCCAGCGAACGGTTGAGCTGCGAAAGCGCGATGACCGGTAACTCCAGCTCTTTGGCCAGGGCCTTGAGCGAGCGGGAAATTTCAGAAATTTCCTGTTGTCGACTTTCAGGATTACTGCCGCGCATCAATTGCAGATAATCGACAATAACCAATCCCAAGCCGTGCTCAGCTTTTAGACGGCGGGCCTTGGAACGTAATTCCAACACCGAAATTGCCGGGGTATCATCAATAAACAGCTGTGCTTCGTTGAGTTGTCCGGCAGCCATGGTCAGCTTCGGCCAGTCCGATTCACCGAGGTGTCCGGTTCGCATCCGGCCGGCATCGACCCTGGCGAGGGAGCAGAGCATCCGTTGTACCAGCTGCTCTTTACTCATCTCCAGTGAAAAAATAACAGCCGAAACCTTCTTCTCGGAATGCGTGGTTGCATACTCGGCGAGGTTGAGGGCGAAAGCGGTCTTCCCCATCGACGGTCGCCCGGCGATAATCACCAGGTCACTCGGCTGCATTCCGGCGGTCATCTTATCAAGCTCGTGATAACCGGACGGTACGCCGGTGACCAGTTCCTTACGTTCGTAGAGCAGCTCAATCGACTTGAAGGTATCTTTCAGGATATCCCGCACCGGAAAATAGGAGGGCCGAATCCGGTGTTCGGAAATCTCGAAGATCGACTTTTCCGCCTGATCGAGAATCTCCTCCATATCGCCGCCCTCGTAGCCACGGGTGGCGATATCGGTCGAAACCTCAATCAGCTTGCGGGCGACCGACTTTTCTTTGACCAGCTTGCAGTAGTAGACAATATTTGCCGCCGTCGGCACATAATCAACCAGTGTCGCCAGATAGGTGCTGCCACCGACATCCTCTAATTCATTGCGATTTTTCAACTCCGCAGTTACCGTCACCAGGTCTGCTGGCTCATTTTTTTCTGACAAGGTGATCAGTGCCTGAAAAACCTTGCGGTGACTCCGGCGGTAAAAATCGTCCGCCGTCAGAAATTCCAACGCCCGGTTGAGCGCTTCATTTTCCAGCAACACCCCGCCCAGGACCGACATTTCGGCTTCAAGGTTCTGTGGTGGCAAACGATGTCCATGACTTTCTTCCATAAATCACTCCTCAAAACAAACAGACCCGCAGGGTAACAGAACGGAAAGCGGCCAAGCAATAAGAAACGCGCTCCGTAAAAAGAGAACGGCCCAACCATTTCCGGTCGAGCCGTTCTCTTGACGAAACCCTTTTTGTAACTGTTTCAACCAGATGGCTTCGGGGTGCTTCAAGGGTGTCTGTCGCCTGGATGGCGACAGTCAAGCCCCATGGATGGGTTCATGCGGCCCTTGGAGTGGGCAGCGCGAGGCCATCCATCGCGCGGCTGAACAGCCCCCTCTCTTTAAAACCCCGCATGAAGTCCGGCAGTTCGGTCCCCCGGAGATTGCCGTTCAGAAACTACACAAAGGTTAATTCTTTGCCGGCCGAATCAACCTTTCGATAGAAACAGGTTTCCCGGGTTTTTCCGGTCTCTGGATCTCTGGTGTGACAAGCGCCGCCACCTTGGGGTTCAACCTTGTAAATCAGGGCATCCTGATCACAATCGGTGAGAATCTCGACGATCTTCAGAAAATCGCCGGAGGTTTCACCCTTGGTCCACAACTCGTTGCGCGAGGTCGACCAGAAGGTGGCCATCCCTTTTTGCAGAGTGGTCTCGAAAGCCAGCTGATTAACATACGCCAGCATCAGCACCCGACCGTCTTTTGCATCCTGCACAATTGCCGGGACAAATCCGCCGCGCTTTGCATAATCGATGCAGACCTCGCGTCCCTCTTCCAACATTTTTCCAGACATGCTTTTCAGCTCCTTCAGGTTTGGATATTGGTAACTATTCCGCCGGCTGGTCTCGGGCTGCCAACTTCAAGGGTGTCTGTCGCCCGGATGGCGACAGTCGAGCCCCATGGATGGGTTCATGCGGCCCTTGGAGTGGGCAGTGCGAGACCAGCCATCGCGCTGCTGAATAGTTACGAAATTTTCAGAAATGCTTGGCCTTGACCATATCCTGGGTAAAGACCTTCGGTGCAGGGATCGGCACAATGCCATCGACCCCGAGCCGTAGCAGCTTCGGCGCCAGGATATTCAACTCCGACTCACGAATCACCACCGAGACACTGCGCCAGCTGTCATCAACCACCGGGCTGACGGTCGGCGATACCACCGACGGCAACATCTGCTCGACCTCGCTCAGTACCGCCGCCGGCACATCCATGAAGACCATGAAAACCGGTTCCCGCTCGGCCTGTAACACAGCATCGATGCAGATGCGGATATCCTCCATCTTTTCCAGCTTGGCGGCATCCGTCAAGGCATCCCGGTTGGCGATCAGCTGCGGATTGGAGGTGAACAGTTCAGCGACAATGCTGTTGCCGTTGGCTTTTAAAGTAGCGCCGGTTTCGGTGATATCGGTAAAGGCATCCGACTCCCCCATCATCACCTTGGCCTCAGTTTTCCCCTCGCTGTGCAGAATCTGGATATCTTCGACCCCGTAGAGTTCAAGCATCCGCCGTCGGGTCAGGTTCGGCAGTTCCGTGGCGATGATTTTCCCTTTGCAGTCCTGCGGCGTTTTGATTCCCACCTCGGGCCGCGTCGCCAGCACCAGCCGCGAAGGCTGATTGGTATATTTGGAAAAGATGAAATCGCCGAGCACCTCAACCTCTGTTTCCAGACCGGCTTCAAAGATGTAATCCTTACCGGTAATGCCACAATCGACGATACCGTCCCGGACCTTCTGCGCCATCTCCTTGCGATCGAGCACACGGAAAATCACATCCTTATCATACGGACCCATCAGTTCATATTGTCGGCCCTTTTTCAGGGGGCGACCCGATTTTGCCAGCAACCTCAAAACCTGTTCATTCAGACTTCCCGAAGGGATACCAAAATAGAGCACCCCGGCTTTTTTTCCATACGACATAAGACATCCCTCAGCAGTTTGGTGATTAAAACCGGCAGAACGCCAACAACACGATTAAAACAACCCGCTGCATTCTGCCAAGATCCCGGTCAAACATCAATCGCTAGTTTTCTACCCGCCCCCGACGAAGCGAGACAAAAGCCTTCCCGGCTATCCGACGCAAAAAAGGCGAAAGGTCATGCGACCTTTCGCCCTGCTGTTCATCAGTTGTCTTCTGCTATTAAAACTTCGTAACTATTCAGCCAGATGGCCTCGGGGTGCTGAATAGCTTAAGCTTCTTCGGCCGTAACGACAACCTTCAACTCAGCCGCCACTCCAGCATCAAGCTTAACGCTGACAACATGTTCACCGAGCGACTTGATCGGCTCAGCCAGTTGAATTTTCTTACGGTCGATCTCGATCCCGGCAGCCTGAAGTTTGGCTTCCAGGTCCATCGAGGTTACTGAACCGAACAGTTTTCCTTCCTCACTGGCCCGCTGAGTAAACTCGGCCGTCACCTTTTCGATGCGCGCCTTGATCGCTTCAGCATCTTTGGTCGCCTTTTCCAGCTTGCGGGACAATTGACGCTTCTGATGCTCCAGCTCTTTGACGTTGCGCTCGTTAGCAACAACCGCCAGACCTTTGGGAACCAGATAGTTACGGGCGTAACCAGGCTTTACAGTGACCTGATCACCGATAATGCCGAGTCCATCGACATTCTCTTGCAGGATAATATTGACACTCATGAGTTTCCTCCGTATCAGAACGAGTTTTATTTATCTTTGTTCCGGGGACGACGAAAATCGATCCAGAGATCGAAAATTCCGACACCGGTAATAAGCAGCGGCAAAGGGTTGAAAATAACCAGCACAGTATAAATCAACCCTTTGACAGCCGGTGGATACGCCTTACGCTGCAGAAAATTGCTGACAACGGCCAGACCCTGAACAAAATAGAGCGGCAGCAGTACCGCCAGCAGGTTGCGCCCGACCAGGGTCAGCTGCGCAACCGGCAGCAGCATGAAGAATCCGGCAACAATCAGAACCCAGATCAAAACAGCCGGCAGATGCCAGCAGGAAAAGGGAACCCCCGGTATCCGATAATCGTTCCTTTTCAGCCCTTGCAGCAAAACCAGACTCAGCAGCTGCACAACCAGCACTCCGGCGACATACAAACCATAAAAATTCTGCCGGATAAAGTCAGCCAGGCCATCCACAACCTGCTGTAATTCCTTCAGTTTGGCTCCAGTGACACCGGCCTGGCGATAAATATGCATCGCCTGATCAACTTCCGTCTGAATCACCTGCCCCACCAGTTGATCAAAACCGCCCTTACTGGTCAACAGGGCAACAACGGCCAGCAGTCCAGTAACAGCGACCGCTCCGGCAACGGAAAGAAACACCGCCCGATCCCAGGATTGGCCAAGCTTCAACAACCAGGGCAGCAGTAATGAGCCGGTCCCGAACAACCCCAGATAGGCGGTCAGGGTGTAAAGCGGACCCATTTGCAGCAACAGCAGGCTGACGACAGCGACGACGATAATCCCGGCCCGCAAACCGAAACGCATGCTCAGATAGGCAGCGGCCATCGGGGTCAGCAGGTTAAGCGCCGCCCCCAGCGGACCGAGCCAACTGCCCCCCAGCAGACAAAGCAGCGTTACCCCGATGCCGCCTGCGGTCAGAAGTACCGGTTGCCATCTCATCGTTCTCCGACCCGACCCGCTCCCTAGCCGACAGCGTGCGACTGGGTGTAAGGTAACAGTGCAACCTGTCGGGCATTTTTGATCGCTTCGGCAATCTGGCGCTGGTGCAACGCACAGGTTCCGGAAATTCGGCGCGGAACAATCTTGCCGCGTTCGGTCAGGTAGTAGCGCAGGTTGTTGACATCTTTATAATCGATCTTCGCGTTCTTGTCTGCACAGTAACGGCAGATCTTACGGCGGCCGAAACGGCGGCGCGGGGGAGCGGAAGAGGACGGACGAGCTGGTCTTTCATAAGCCATGGATAATCTCCTGGGTTGCGGTTGGGGAGTTATTTCTCTTCTTCGACCGAAACGTCTTCTGGAGCCTCAGCCGCTTCGGTGGTTTCTTCTGCAACCACTTCAACAGGAGCAAACTCACCTTCGTGACGGACAGTCAGAAAACGCAGCACCTTTTCGTCAAGCCGCATACGCCGCTCATATTCAGCGACCACCTGGGCTTCGGCACGAAACAGGGTCTGCACGTAGCAACCGCGCTCAACCTTTTTAATCGGGTAGGCCAGTTTACGGACGCCCCAGTTGTCCAGCTTGTGGATCTCGGCTCCCTGGCCGGTGAGAACCGTCTGGAACTTCTCCACCATGGCAGCCAGGTCGTCGCCAACCACGTCCGGATGGATGATGTAAAGTGATTCGTAGTTCCTCATCAATGTTTCTCCTCTCGGATTATGCAGCCCCGGCACCCGGCCGGAGCAAGGATCTGACCGGCCCTCCAACGGGTCCGGACGAAACATAAGCTTTTAGCACAATCGGACCGGCGGTTCAAGTTCTTTTCGGGGGGAAAAGTACGTTTTTTGAGCGGGTTAGGATCATTAGCGGCGAGTCCGCCGGGGTTACTCCGACAGCTTGTCGTCCGGCCCGTGCTGATGGTCATGCGGCTCGTCTTCATGTCCGGGGTGCGGATGCTCGTGGAAACCGATTGTGGGGGGATGGTCATGCTCGATGCTGTCAGTCCCATGGAGATGACGGAAGTCGTGGCGGTGCTCATGTTCATGCTCATGCGGATGGCTGTGGAGCCGTGTTCCGTGCCGATGCGCATGCTGATGGAAGTGGCGGTGCGTGTGACTGTGCGCGTGCTGATGCTGTAACGCGAGGATCTCGCGAGAACAACGGCTCTTGTAGCTCAGCGCCAGCAGGTTGAGCGCTCGACAACTCTGATCGGCCAGGAACTCGGTGGTTGAGTAATCCTGCACGACTTTCCCCCGATGCAGAACCAGGGTTCGCTGCGTCAACTCTGCAACCAGGAAAGGGTCGTGGCTCACCAGGATCCGGGTTTGCGGCAGTTCCCGGAGAATTTCCAGCAGGAGTTCTTCTCCCTGCGGATCGAGTCCGGCGGTCGGCTCATCGAGGATCAGCAGATCGGGCGTCATGCTCAAGACGGTTGCAATCGCCAACCGCTTGCGCTCACCGCCGGAAAGATGCAGCGGCACCCGCTCGTGATAACCATCCAGCCGGACCCGTTTCAGTGCTGCATCGACCCGCCGGTCGATTTCCCGGCCGGGCAAGCCGAGTTGCTTCGGGCCGAAGGCCACCTCTTCGGCACAGGAGGCACAGAACAGCTGATCGGCCGGATCCTGGAAGACCATCCCGACCTTGTGCCAGAGCAGCCGGCGCTGCGAAGTTTCCAGCGGTCGACCGTGAAAAAGATG
>JAADGW010000130.1 GCA_013152145.1 Deltaproteobacteria bacterium | reverse complement strand
AGGATTATGCCGTCCGTCAGGCGCTGGAGACCATGCGTAACCGGGTCGACCAGTTCGGTGTCAGTGAGCCGACCCTGCAGCGCCAGAGCGACAACCGCATCCTGATTCAACTGCCCGGCATCAAGGATCCCGGCCGGGCGATCGCTCTGCTCGGTAAAACCGCCCGGCTGGAGTTCAAAATGGTAGCGGAAAATGTCAACGTGCAGGATGCCATTGCCGGTAAACTGCCGCCGGGGACCCAGTTGTTGTACGAGCGTAATGTCAACCCTTCCACCGGCGCCGTGACTGAAACACCGTTGGTGGTTAAAGACAAGACCATTCTGACCGGGGATCTGCTCTCCGATGCCAATGTCCGGATCAACAGTCGGTTTAACGAGCCTTACGTATCGATCGATTTTAACGCGGTGGGCGCCAAACGTTTCGACCAGATTACGGCCGCTAATGTCGGCAAGCGGATGGCGATTGTACTGGATGGCACCGTTTACTCCGCACCGGTGATTCGTGAGCGGATTTCCGGCGGTAGTGCGCAGATTTCAGGTTCCTTCAGCCCGCAGGAGGCGACCGATCTGGCGATCATCCTGCGGGCCGGTTCGCTGCCGGCTCCGGTGAAAATTCTGGAAAACCGAACCGTCGGCCCGTCCCTCGGCCAGGACTCCATCGATAAGGGGATCAGGTCGATCATTATCGGCGGCCTGCTGGTGGTCATCGCCATGGTTCTTTACTATCGGTTGTCCGGTGTGGTTGCAGTTATTGCGCTGGTTCTCAACCTAGTATTCATCACGGCCATGCTCTCGATGTTCGGGGCAACCCTGACCCTGCCGGGATTGGCCGGCATCGTCCTGACCGTCGGTATGGCGGTTGATGCCAACGTGCTGATTTTTGAACGGGTCCGTGAAGAACTGCGGCTCGGCAAGGCGCCTAAACTGGCTCTTGGAGTCGGCTACGGCAAGGCGTTTCTGACCATTATCGATGCCAACCTGACAACCCTGCTGGCGGCCCTGGTGCTGTTCCAGTTCGGAACCGGACCGGTGCGTGGTTTTGCCGTGACCCTGTCGATCGGCATTATCGCCTCGCTGTTTACCGCGATCTTCGTGTCGCGGGTTATTTTTGACTATTTCCTGCAGGGCCGTGATATCAAGCGGCTGAGTATATAAGGAGGCTGGCGGCATGCAGCTGATCAAGCCGAATACGAATATCGATTTTGTCAATAAACGCAAACTGGCGTTGGTTTTTTCTGCAGTTCTGATTCTGATCGGACTGGCATCTCTGGTTATCAAAGGCGGTCCTGATTACGGGATCGACTTTGCCGGCGGGACCCTGGTGCAGGTCCGGTTCGCCGTGACCACAGATGCCGGGGCGATAAAGAAGGCTCTGGCGGGACTGAAACTCCGCAGCCCGGTGGTTCAGTCTTTTGGCGATAATCAGAATGAATTCCTGATCCGCGTCGAGAAGGTCTCGGGTGGGTTGCAGGGGCTTTCAACCAGGATCAAGGCCGCTCTCGAAGCGACCTACAAGAAAGGAAACGTCGATGTCCGCCGAGCTGAAATGGTCGGGCCGCAGGTTGGAAAAGATTTACGCAGCAAGGGATTGCAGGCAATTTTCTACGCGATGCTCGGTATCCTGGTCTATGTCTCCTGGCGGTTCGAGTTCCGTTTTGCGGTTGGTGCGATTATCGCTCTGCTGCACGACGTGCTGATCACTCTGGGGGCCTTCAGTGTGTTCGGTAAGGAGATTGATCTACCGATCATTGCCGCGTTCCTGGCGATTATCGGGTATTCACTCAACGACACGATTATCGTTTACGACCGGATCAGGGAGAATCTCGGCAAATACAACAAGGAGTCATTCGCCTTTATTGTCAACCGCAGTATCAATGAGACCCTGTCACGAACCTTGCTGACGTCCGGAACGACCCTGCTGGTTATTCTGGCTCTGTTTGTTTTCGGTGGCGGGGTGATTCATAACTTTGCTTTTGCCATGCTGGTCGGTGTGGTGATCGGAACCTATTCATCGATTTTTGTCGCCAGTCCGATCCTTATTCTCTGGGAGCAGCGTAAAAAAAAGCCTGCCACCGGTTGATTGCGCAGGGCGAATAGAGGAGCGGGAATGAAAAAAGAGACAATTTTATTGGTCGTTATCTCTTTGCTCGTCGGTGGCCTGGCCGTTGTTATTTTCACCAACATGCGGAATAAATCGACTTCTCCTGCCGGACCAGCGGTTGCTCCGGCAGCAGCGCCGTCGGTCAACTATCAGCAACAGATCAGTATGCTGGAGGAGATCGTCACCAAAGAGCCGGCGAATCGGAACGCCTGGGTACAATTGGGGCACAATTATTTCGATTCCGACCAGCCGATGAAGGCGATCGAAGCCTACGACAAGGCTCTGGCTCTGAACGGTAATGACCCCAATATCCTGACCGATCAGGGGGTGATGTACCGGCGACTCGGCTGGTTCGACAAGGCGATCAATAACTTTGAACAAGCGCACAAGCTCAACCCGAATCATCGGCAGAGTTTATATAACCTGGGGATCGTTTACCGTTATGATCTGCAGGATTTCCCCAAGGCGATCGAGGCCTGGGAGAAGTTCCTTGCGCTGAATCCCGGGGGACCGGGAGCGGCCAAAGTTCGTTCCGAACTTGAATTTCTCAAGCAACAATAAAACTGCAACACTTGACCGATCCGGCCGGAGTATACCCCGGCCGGATTTCCTGCTTATGCCGAAGCTTTCCATCCGCGTATTTTTCAGACGGCTGCTGATTTTTTTGCCGCTCGCTTTTCTCTCCGCCTGTCTGCCTCAACCTGCGCTGCATGGTGAATTACACGGCCAGTTGCTCTGGCAGGGGGAGGTGCGGCTGTGGGGAAATATCATTCTTGCCGAGGATGCCGTCCTGACGATTGCGCCGGGCACCCGGATTATCTTTCTGCCGCTGGATCCCGCTGCCGATACCCTCAGGGAACATCCCTTTTTCCCCGGCAGTGAGTTGATCGTCCGGGGCCGGATTATCGCCCGGGGAACGAAAGATCAGCCGATCAGCTTTCAGTTTGTCGACTCGTCCGCGCCGGCCGGAAGCTGGGGAGGAATCAATATTGAGGGCTCTTCGCGGGCAATTTTCAATTACTGCAGTTTCAGACAGGCTGACAGCGCCATTCACGCCCGTAACTCCCGGGTTGTGGTGGAAAACTCTCTGTTCACCGACAATCTGGTCGCTATCCGTTTTCATGATGCCGACATCCGGATTGAAAATAACCTGTTGCACAACAATGGGACTGCGATCCGCTTTCATTTCGGGGCTCCGCTGATTCGCAAAAACGTGATCCGCAATAATCGCAAAGGCTTGTTTATCACCTCGGCACCGCGGGGATACCGGATCGAAAATAACAGCTTTCTCGACAATCAGCCCTACCAGGTGACCCTTGGGGAGGGCGTGCGGGAAGACGTTGTGCTGAAAAATAATTATTGGGGGGCGCAGGGGATGGCAGCCTTATTGCCATGGGTGTATGATGGCCGCCTGGATGACTGGCTGGGGACCATTGAATTTCAGCCGCTGCGCAGTAAACCTGATCAGGATGCGGGGATCCACCAATGAAACCGGTAACTCAACGAACCTGGCGATTGCGTCATGCCGAGCCGGACAGCAACCAGGTTACGCAGCTGGCACAGTCCCTCGGGCTGCTGCCGCTGACCGCCCGGGCCCTGTTGTTGCGCAAAATAGCGACAACCGAGCAGGGGCAGGCGTTTCTACAGGCACGCCTGGGTGCGCTGCCCGATCCCGACCTGCTGCCCGATATGGCGATTGCCTGCGCTCGTCTGGAACAGGCGTTGCGCCGCCACGAGAAAATTGCGATTCACGGGGATTACGATGTCGACGGTATCAGCGGCTGTGCGCTGCTGGTCGAAACCTTGCGTAACCTCGGCGGCCGGGTTGAGTATCATATCCCGTTGCGGATGAAGGAAGGTTACGGGCTTTCTGCCGATGCCATCCGTCGCGCCAGGGATAATGGTTGTGAGCTGCTCGTTTCCGTCGATTGTGGCGTTTCGGCGCATGCCGAGGCCGATCTGGCGGCGGAGTTGGATCTCGACCTGATCATAACCGACCACCATCAGCCGTCTGCCGAGTTGCCGGTCTGTCTGGCGCTGGTTAATCCGCACTTAGCCGCCAGCCGGTTCCCCTGGCAAGAGCTTTCCGGTGTCGGTGTCGCCTTCTTCCTGCTCGCCGGTTTACGGCGCCGGTTGCGCGAGAACGGTTATTTCACCCATCACCCGGAGCCCGATCTGCGGCAGGGGCTCGATCTGGTGGCGCTGGGCACGATTGCCGATATCGTCCCGCTCGGCGGCGTCAACCGAATCCTGGTACAGGCCGGACTGCAACTGTTGCAGCAAGGGACGCGGCCCGGCATCGTGGCACTGAAGAAGGTCGCCGAGGTGAAACAGGTCAGCTGCGGGACGGTCGGTTTTCGGCTGGCACCGCGGCTGAATGCGGCCGGACGGCTGGAGGATGCCGGCCTCGGAGTCAAGCTGTTGCTCGGCGATGAGCCGCAGGAGTTGGCGCAGCTGGCAGAATCGCTGGACCGGTTCAATCAGGAACGTCAGCAGATCGAACGACGAACCCTGGAACAGGCGATCGCGCTCGTCGAGGCACAGGATCAACCCGACCGTCACAGTATCGTGCTGGCTGATGAGCGTTGGCACGCCGGTGTGATCGGTATCGTCGCCAGCCGTCTGGTGGAACGTTATCATCGTCCGACAGTGCTGATATCCCTCGAAAATGGACGGGGCAAAGGCTCGGCCCGATCGATTCATAACTTCCACCTTTTTCACGCGCTGCAACAATCTGCCGCAGCCTTGTCAGCCTTCGGCGGTCATGCCATGGCCGCCGGGCTTTCGATAATGGAAGAAAAACTGGACGAATTTGCCGCTGACTTTGAGCAGGTTGCCCGACAGACCCTGACGGTTGAGGATCTGCTCCCGGCGCTTTCTCATGATGGTGAAGCGGCTGCGCGACTTGACAATGAATCAGCTTCAGGAGCTGGAAACGCTCAGCCCTTTCGGTGCCGGGAACCCGCAGCCGAGTTTTATCAGCAGCGCTTGTCGGGTCAGTCCACCGCGGATTCTGGGCGAAAAACATCTCAAGTTTACTGCCGAGCAGGACGGTTGCCGGGTTGATTGCATCGCTTTCGGCATGGCGGAGCGCGTCAATGAGCTGGTCGGCGAGGTCGATCTGTTGTCCCGTCCGGGCATCAACAGCTGGCGTGGACAGCAGTCTGTTCAGTTGCAGATTGTTGATTTTCGTCGTTGCCATATCGATGGGGCGGTCTAGATGGTCGGGAAGCTGTCGGAAATAGCCGCTGCCGAGGTCGGGAAAGTCACTTTCGCTGCACCTCTGTCGCAGCACTGCAGCTGGAGGATCGGTGGCCCGGCGGATCTATTGATTGAACCGGGGAATACCGCCCAGGTCGCCCGGGTTATCAACTTTGCACGACAGAACATTCTGCCGCTAGTGGTGATCGGTCAGGGGACCAACCTGTTGTTCGATGATGCGGGCATCCGCGGCATTGTCCTGAAAATCGGTGCGCAAATGGCTGATATTCAGATATCCGGGCAGCGGATCATTGCCGGCGGTGGTGCCTGGGTACCGCAGCTGGCCCGACTTTCGATGCGGGCCGGGCTGTGTGGGCTGGAACACACCATCGGCATCCCCGGAACGGTCGGCGGGTTGGTGATGATGAACGGCGGCAGTCGGCGTCGAGGAATCGGCGAAAATATCGTACGCGTGACAATTATTGCGGCAAGCGGCGAGATACGGCAGTTGAACCGGGACGACTGTGTTTTTTCCTACCGGCACAGTGCCTTGCAGGGAACCGGGTGCGTGGTGGTCGAAGCCGAGCTTGCATGTTCGTTCGGGCAGACACAGACGATCCGGCGGGCAATGCTCGATGACCTGCGCAGCCGCCGCCGGAAATTCCCCCGCAAACTGCCGAACTGCGGCTCGGTTTTTTTGAGCACCGCAGAGATGCACGCCAGTGTCGGTCCGCCGGGGAAAATTATTCAGGAGGCCGGACTCAA
>JAADGW010000229.1 GCA_013152145.1 Deltaproteobacteria bacterium | reverse complement strand
AATCCGGTTTTATGTCGTTAAACTGTTGGAGCGGGCCGGGCGCGTCAAGGAATATGCCCACGAAGACGATGTCTGTGCCGTTGTCCGGCGGCTTTTCGGACCGGCTATGGACGATCCGTTTCATGCCTATCTGAAGGCCTCGGAGATTATTTTTATGCGCGATTTCCTCGACCGGCCACAGCAGCTGCGTGAGGCTTTGCTTCACCTCGGTCTCTTCGATGCAATTGCAGAAGATTTTACCGCACTGATGGCGCAGTGAACAACAACAGGTGATGGTCCCTGCCGACCGGATGGAGATACACTATGAGCGATCTTCTCTTTACGCCGATCACTATCGGCACCCTGAACATCAAGAACCGCATCTATATGCCGGCGATGCACTTGAATATGTGCCGCAATTATCAGGTCTCCGAGCAGCTGCTCGCCTTCTACGTTGAACGCGCGCGGGGCGGGGCTGGAATGATCACTGTCGGTTACGCTTCGGTCGATGAGCTGGCGGCCAATCCAATGCATATCGGTGCCCATGATGACAAGTTTCTTCCCGGTCTGACCCGCCTGGCGAGCGCCATCAAGGATAATGGTGCGCGGGCCGCAGTCCAGCTCAATCATGCCGGGCGCTACAACCATTCGATGCTGCTCGGCGGCAAGCAACCGGTCGGGCCCTCGCCGATTCCGTCGCGGCTGACCGGGGAAACACCGCATGAGTTGAGTCTTGCCGAAATCGAAGCGATCATCGTCAACTTTGCGGCGGCGGCAACGCGGGTCAAGCAGGCCGGTTTTGATGCGGTGGAAATTCTCTGCGGAACCGGTTACCTGATCAGCGCCTTCCTTTCCCCGGTAACCAATCAGCGTACCGATGCGTATGGCGGTACGGCCGAAAAGCGGATGCGTTTCGGGTTTGAGGTATTGCGGGCGGTGCGGGCAGCGGTCGGAGCCGAGTTTCCGATCATTGTCCGGGTGAACGGCAACGATTTTATGCCGCACGGTATCGGTCGGGAGATGATGTGCGAATTCAGCCGCCGGCTGGAGCCGCTCGGTGCCGACGCCTTCTGCGTTAATGTCGGTTGGCATGAATCACGGGTACCGCAGATTCAGACCAAGGTGCCGCGCGGAATTTACGCCTATCTGGCCCGTGGAATCCGCGAGGTTGTCAACGTCCCGGTAATCGCCAGCCATCGGATCAACGATCCTGAAATTGCCCGGGAGATGTTGCTTGACGGCAGCTGCGACATGGTCGCCATGGGGCGGGCGCTGATCGCCGATCCGTACCTGCCGGAGAAAGCGTACGGCGGTCGGGAGCGGGAGATCGTCCACTGTGTCGCCTGTGCCCAGGGTTGTTTCGATCATCTGTTCGAAATGCGCGCGGTCGAGTGTCTGTGTAATCCGCGTGCCGGACATGAATATCAGGAGAACGCGGAGCTCGCTGAAACGGTGCGGCAAGTCCTGGTGATCGGTGGCGGTCCCGCCGGCATGAGCGCGGCACTTTCCGCCTGCGAACGGGGGCACCTGGTGACCCTGGTCGAACAGCTGGACCAACTTGGCGGCCAGCTGTTTTTGGCCGGTGCTCCTCCGGGCCGGGACGAGTTTATCCAGCTGGCTAAGGATCTGGCCTATCAGGTGCAGTCCGCGCAGATCGAACTGCTGCTCGAGACCCACGCTGATTTACCGTTGATCAAACGTCTGCAGCCGGATGTGGTGATTCTGGCGACCGGTGGTGCTGTGGTGGTGCCGCCGATTCCCGGCGCAGATCTGCCGCACGTGGTGCAGGCCTGGGACGTGCTTTCCGGAAAAGCGGAAGTCGGTCAGCATGTGGTGATTATCGGCGGTGGGGCGGTCGGGGTTGAAACCGCTCTGGAACTGGCCGAGCAGGGGACGCTGTCGGGAGATGAGTTGAAATTTCTGCTGGTGCACGGGGCCGCCGAGCTTGACGAGCTGCGGACCCTGGCGACCCGCGGTAGCCGCAGGATCGTGCTGCTGGAGATGCTCGACAAGCTCGGCACCAATTTCGGCAAAACCACCCGTTGGGTGATGCTTGATGACCTGAAGCGTTACGGGGTTGAGGCCATGACCGGGGCGAAGGCGTTGCAGATCAGCAGCGATTCGGTCAGGGTCGAGCTTGCCGGAGAGGAGATCAGCCTGGCTGCCGACACGGTGGTGCTGGCTGCCGGAACCCGTTCGTGCAACCCGCTGCAGGAAGAGGTCGAAGCGATCGGCATCGTCTGCCATGTCATCGGCGACGCGCAACACCCGGCGATGGTTTTCGATGCCGTTCATCAGGGTTACGCGGTCGGCAAAAAACTTTAACCGGATCATCGCTGCGACGGTCCACTCGTTGTCGTCAAAGGCTTTGGACAAATAAACGTAACTATTCAGCAGCGCGCTGGCTGACCTCGGGGTGCCCACTCCAAGGGCCGCATGAACCCATCCCTGGGGCTTGACTGTCGCCATCCAGGCGACAGACACCCTTGATGTGGGCACCCCGAGGTCAGCCTGCTAATAGTTACAAATAAACAACCTTTGCTCCCGGGCGGAAGTTCCGGGTGGGCACTAATCAGGAGATCACGATGCAGAGACTTACCGATAACAATACGCTGATCGATACCGCCACCGACGGCGGCGTATTGCGGATCGGAATTAATCGTCCGGAAAAGCTCAACGCCATCAATCGACAGATGTACAGCGACATGGCCGCAGCGCTCCAGCGTGCGGAGCAGGATGATTCGATCCGAGTGGTCCTGATTCGTGGTTGTACCGATTGCTTTACCAGCGGCAACGACCTGCATGATTTTGCCCAGGATCCGCCGAGCGGCGAGGACAGCCCGGTCTTTCAATTTCTGACTGCAATCAGTCAGGCGAGCAAACCGCTGGTTGCCGCGGTCAACGGTCCGGCGATCGGTATCGGCACCACCATGCTGCTGCATTGCGACCTGGTCTACGCCGGAGCGAACGCCCGTTTCCAGACGCCGTTTGTCAATCTCGGGCTCTGTCCGGAGGCGGCCTCCAGTCTGTTGTTGCCGCAGCTGGCCGGTTATCAGCGTGCTGCCGAAATGTTGCTGTGTGGACAACCGTTCGACGTAACCAGGGCTTATGAGGCGGGATTGGTCAACAAGATTATTCCCGGTAACAAGGTCTTTCAGCATGCCTTGGCGCAGGCCCAGCTGCTGGCCGGACAACCGCCGGCGGCGCTGCAACTGACGAAACGCCTGATGAAAAAGCACAGTGCCGCGGCGGTAGCGACGGTGATGGCGGAAGAAGGTCGACACTTTGTCGAACGCTTGTCTTCACCGGAAGCGGCAGAAGCGCTGGCGGCCTTTTTTGCCGGTCGCCCGGCAGATTTTTCGCGGTTCAGTTGAGGTGTTTGCGGGATGCAGGTCGAACCCTGTCCGCCAGTACCCATTGCCTGACCGCGCTGCCATGGGCGGATAACCGTGAGCGTCGACCAGCGTTTCACTTATCTGGGGGTCGAAGGCCTGCGGACCGGACGTTTCGATCTGGAGCTGAACACCTCGGTGATTCTCTACCGGATCGGTTCCACCCTGATCGATACGGGCCCACCGAACCGCTGGCCGCAGGTCCGAAACTTTCTGCGGGAGCGACCTCCTCGACAGGTCCTGCTGACCCATCATCATGAAGATCACAGCGGCAATGCCGCGCGAATTCAAACCGAATACGGCGCGGAGATTCTGGCCCATCCGGCGGCGTTGCCGGAACTGGCACACGGTTGGCGGTTACGGCCGTACCAACGGTTGTTCTGGGGCCGGCCGCCGCACCTGACCGCACAAGCGGCGCCTGACCGGATTGCGCTGGAAAATGGTCTGCAACTGAGCATGCTGCCGGCTCCGGGTCACGCCGCCGATCTGGTCTGCTATCTCGAAGCCGAGCGTGGCTGGCTCTTTACCGGTGATCTTTATATCGGCAGTCGACCGCGCTATCTGCGGCGTGATGAAAATCTGCCGCTGCAGATCGAAAGCTTGCGCGCGATCCTGCGTCACGATTTTGAGGTTCTCTTCTGTGGACATCGGGGTCCGGTCCCGGATGGTCATCGCATGCTGTCGAACAAGCTCGCTTATCTGGTGGAGTTTTCCGAGCAGGTCAGGGAGCTGCACGGCAAAGGGTTGACGGTCAGAGAGATCACCCGGCGGCTGCTCGGTCGAGAGGACCTGACCCGCCTGGCGACGCTGGGACATTTTACCAAAGGAAATCTGGTCCGCGGCTGTCTGACGAAAGAAGCACCGGATTGATCCGGCGACAGCGGTTTTCATGACGCGAAAGGGGTGGAATGATGGGGCACCATATCGGTTCGAAGGGCAGTATTGTTCCGCTGATCGACCGGCTCAACAAGTATCCGGTCGGGCTGGTCGATAACGAAAAATTACGCGAAATTCTGGCCCTGCTGTTCGACGAGCGGGAGGCGTTGGTGGCCTCACGTTTCCCGTTGGAAGAGGCGACACTGTCGGAATTGGTGCACTCTACCGGGATACCGGAGGCGGAACTGCAGCCGCTGCTGGAACGGATGGCTGACAAAGGGCTGGTGATGGATATGCCCTATGCCGGCAAAACCTACTACCTGCTGCTGCCGGGGCTGATCGGTTTTTTCGAGTTCACCTTTATGAAAAACCGTACCGACCTGCCGTTGGCGAAACTGGCCAGGCTGATGTCTGAATATATGTACGAAAATCCGCAGACCGGCCAGGCGAGTGAGTTTTTCGGCAGCAAGACCAGTCTGACCCGATCGCTGGTTTACGCAGATCAGATCCCGGTCAGTTCTGAGGTGACCAGTTACGAGGATGCGCGCAAGATTATCAAGGACGCCTCGTTCGGTGCGGTCGGCATGTGTTACTGCCGGCACAAAAAGGAACACCTCAACGAAACCTGTGCCAAGGGGGCACCGGTGGAGAATATCTGTATCTCTCTCGGCGCGGCGGCCAGGTTTATGGCGCGGCGCGGTTTCGCCGAGGCGAAAAGCAGCGAAGAATTGCTGGCAATCCTTGATCAGGCCCGCGAATATAATCTGACCCACATCACCGACAATATCCGCCAGCGGCCGTCATTTATCTGCAACTGCTGCTCCTGTTGCTGTGAACTGATGCTCGGCGTGCAGGCCGGTTATCATGATGGTGTGGGCAAGACGCC
>JAADGW010000158.1 GCA_013152145.1 Deltaproteobacteria bacterium | reverse complement strand
GCCATAATTTCCGGATTGCCGGCAAACCGCCGGGCCGTGGCCGCCGGGATGATCAGCAGCGCCGTCACCAGCAGCAGCCCCACCACCTTCATCATCACCGCCACGGTCAACGCCATCAAGCCCAGAAATGCCAGGTTGATCCGATCGACCGGCACCCCTTCGACCCGCGCCAGGTCTTCGTGGACGGTGATTGCCAGCAACGGTCTCCAGAGCCGCAGCAGCCCGGCCAGGGCCAAGCCGCCGCCGATAAAAATCCAGGCGAGGTCAACCGGACCGATGGCGAGAATATCGCCGAACAGGTAGGCCAGCAGATCGATCCGCACATTTTCCATAAAAGCCAAGACCACCAGCCCCAGCGACAGCGCCCCGTGAGAAAAAATCCCGAGCAGGGTGTCGCTGGCCAGCTGTTTTTGCCGTTGGCCGAAAAACAGCAGAATCGCCAGCAGTTGACAGATCGCGATGATGCCGAGGGTCAGATTGATTTGCAGCAGAAAACCGAGCGCTATCCCGAGCAGGGCCGAATGGGACAGGGTGTCGCCGAAATAGGCCAGTCGCCGCCAGACGACAAAGGAGCCGAACGGCCCGGCCACCAGTGCCACCCCCAGGCCGCCGAGCAGCGCCCGGAACAGAAAATCATCCAGCATGTCTGCCCTCCCGGCAGTCGGCACAGGCGTCGTGCTGATGGTTCTTGTCGTGGGTGTAAATAGCCAGCTGCGGTACCGCCTGCGGACCGAACAGTTCCAGATAGGCGGGGTGGCTGGTGACCGTTTCAGGGCTGCCGCTACAGCAGATGTGCCGGTTGAGGCAGAGCACCCGGTCGGTGGCCGCCATCACCAGGTGCAGGTCGTGAGAGATCATCAGGATAGCGCAGTGGCGCCGATCACGGATGTTGGTGATCAGCTGGTAGAGTTCCGTCTGGCCGTGGACATCAACCCCCTGGACCGGCTCGTCGAGCACCAGCAGGTCGGGATCGCGCATCAGCGCCCGGGCCAGCAATACCCGTTGCATTTCGCCGCCGGAGAGATTCCGTAACGGGGAGTCGAGAACCCGGCTTGCGCCGACCTCGACAAGCAACGGCTGGATCTTGTCGCGCTGCTGCCTGCCGGTCATGGCCAGAAAACGTTTCACGCTCAGCGGGAAGGTCGGGTCGATGTGCAACCGCTGCGGCATATAACCGATGCTGATGCCCGGTTGCCGCCGCACCTGACCGGCGGTCGGCGAAAGCAGGCCCAGAGCGACCCGTACCAGAGTGGTTTTGCCGGCCCCGTTGGGACCGATGATGGTGAGGATTTCTCCCCGCCCGAGCTGCAGGCTGACCTGCTCCAGCAACTGCTTGCGGCCGATCATCAGGTCGATATTCTTCAGCTCCAGCAGGCTCTCGGTTCCACTCACAGCGCTCTCCCGGCACAGTCGGGGCAGAGGCCCATAATTTCCACCGTTTGATGGTGAGCTTCAAACCCGGATGCGACGGCACTCTGTTCGATGGCGCTGGTGATCGCCGGTACGTCCAGCTCGGCCGACGATTTACAGGAGGTGCAGATCAGAAACTGACCGTCGTGCGGTTTATCGGGGTGGGCGCAGCCGACATAAGCGTTCAGCGAGGCGATCCGGTGGACCAGGCCCATCCGCTGCAGAAAATCGAGCGCCCGGTAGACGGTCGGCGGGGCGGAACGGCCGCTCTGCTGCAGCAGCTCCAGCACCTCGTAAGCACCGATCGGTTTGTGCTGTTGCCAGACCAGTTCCAGCACCCGTCGACGGGTGGCGGTGAAGCGCTGCTGGTGGTTCCGGCAGAGCGTTTCAGCGTTGCGGACGGCTTCATCGATACAGACCTGATGGTTCTGTCTCTGACAGAGAAAAACCGCGGGTGTCGAATTCTGCATAAAACGGCCTCCAAACGACTTGATTTTTGATGGTGTTACATTATAACATTTCAAAACGGTCGTCAATCTTCGAATCCATGGAGTTCTATGATGCGCAAAAAAATTCTGCCGCTCCTCTGCACTTTTCTTTGTGGCTCCCTTCTGTTACCCGCAATCGTCTGGAGCGCCCCGCGGGTGGTGGTCAGTATCAAGCCGATCCACGCGTTGGTCGCCGGGGTGATGCAGGGCGTTGGCGAACCGCAGCTGCTGGTTAAGGGGGGGGCATCTCCGCACGGTTATGTGCTCCGTCCCTCCGATGCGCGGGCACTGTCCCGGGCCGATCTGATCGTCTGGGTGGGGCCGCAGCTGGAGAGTTTTCTGAAAAAGCCGCTGGCCACACTGGGGAAGCGGGCCCGGCAGCTGCAACTGACCAAGGTTCTGGCGGATCGGCTTCTGCCGCTGCGTAAAAGCGGCAGCTGGGAGGAACATCAGCATCATGAAAGGGCCGATGGAGACGGCGAGCACGGTGAGTTTAACCCTCACCTCTGGCTCGATCCGCGTCTGGCAGAACAGATCGTCGCCAAGACAGCCGCCATCCTCGGTGAGATCGATCCGGTTCATCGGCCGCAGTATCAACAGAATGCGACCCGACTGCAAGCGCGGCTGGCCGCTCTGCACGCGCGGTTGAAGGCAAAATTGGCCCCGGTCAAGCATATTCCCTTTATCGTCTTTCACGATGCTTACCAGTATTTTGAAGCGGCCTATGGACTTAATGCAATCGGTTCAATCAGCATCGACCCGGAGCGCAAACCGGGCGCCCGGCGGATCCGGCAGATGCGGCAGAAGATTAAGCAATTAAATGTCCGCTGCGTCTTCAGTGAGCCGCAATTCGAACCACGGCTGCTGGCGACAATTATCGAAGGGACGGATGCCGGAACGGGAGTTCTCGACCCGCTCGGCGCGGATTTGCCAGCCGGGCCGGAGAGTTATTTTCAGTTGTTGAATGCGCTGGCGGATAATCTGCTGGCGGGGCTGCGCGGGCCCGCAGCAAGTTGATGTCCGGCGGATATGGCCGGTGTCCGATCAGTGGACCGGCAGGCTGAGGGTAAAGACACTGCCGCTGCCACGGGTGCTGTACACCTTGACCTCGCCCTTGTGGACCTGCACGATATGTTTGACGATCGCCAGGCCGAGGCCCGTCCCGCCGATGCTGCGACTGCGGGCGGCGTCGACCCGGTAGAAGCGTTCGAAAAGCCGGGGCAGGTGTTCCGCAGGGATGCCCTGGCCGCGATCCTGAACCTTGATCATGACGTTCCCGCCGTCCTGCCAGCCCTCAACCGTGACCAGGCCTTCCGCATCACTGTACTTGATGGCATTATCCAGCAGGTTGACCACGGCCTGCTCAAACAGCGGGGCGTTGATCCGTGCCGACAACTGTTCGGAGCAGAACAACTTGAGCTTCACGTTTCCGGCTTGGGCCGCGGATGAACAGGTGAGCAGCGCGGATTCAAGAATCGGCAGCAGGTTCTTCTGCTCACGCACAATTTCGGCAGATTCAGCATCCCGTTCCAGACGGGACAAGGCCAGCAGGTCTTCGATAATGGCGTTGAGCCGTTCCGCCTGCCGGGCGATAATCTCGAGAAAGTAACGGCCGCTCTCGGCCTCTTCCATCGCCCCGTCGCGCAGGGTTTCGACCGACCCCTTGATGGCGGTGATCGGGGTTTTCAGCTCGTGGGAAACGTTGGCCACAAAGTCCCGACGCAGAGTTTCCAGCCGGCGCAGGCGGGTCACATCGTGGACCACCACCAGGGCGCCGATTTTCTGCCCGTCAGCACCGCGTAACGGGGTGCCGTGAGCCTGCAGACAACGGTCTTCACCACGGTGGTGTAAAGAGATGTCCGTCTCGATGCTGGTCTCACTCTCCAGCGCTCGGACGATGAATTTCTGTAATTCCGGTTTGCGGATCACTTCCTGGATGCTTCGACCGATGCTGGTCTCGGCATCACTGCCGAGCAGGTTGGCGGCCGCCTGATTGATGCGGATGATCTTCTCCGCATTATCGACGGCAAAGACCCCTTCGATCATACTGGCGAGGACCACTTCCTGCTCATTGCGCTGGCGGACCACGGTCCGGATGCGGTCGTTGAGCTGTGCCGCCATCCGGTTCATGGCATCAGCCAGTCCGCCGAGTTCTTCACCGTGATAAATGGGCAGTCGCCGATCAAGCTCGCCGCCGGCAAAGCGTTCCGCCCCACGTTTCATTTCTACCAGCGGCTGACTGATCCGCCGCGACACCCAGAGACTGACCAGGCCGGCAATCAAGGCAATCAACAGGCCGCTGTTGATGATCTGGAAGAGCACGGTTTTCAGTGTTTTGTCGACCCTGGCGAGTGACAGGGCGGTCCTGACGCAAGCAATGACCTGGCCATTGTCCCGTATCGGCAGGGCAACGTAGATCATTTCCTGCTGCAGGGTGTGACTGTAACGGGTTGCCGTACCGACCCGGCCGCTCAGCGCGACGCGGACTTCCGGGCGGTTGCGGTGATTATCCATGCGGCGGATTTTTTCTTCGGAGTCACCGATAACCAGGCCGTCCGGCAGGATGATGGTCACCCTGGTCCCCGACTGTTTACCGAGTTTTTTGCTCAGGGCATCAAGGGAGTCCGGATGACCGGAGAGCAGGATATCTTTAACCTGGCTGGCGACAAGTCTGCCCTGTGCCTCCAGACCGTGCCGGGTTTCTTCCCGGTAGAAATCGTCCAGCGTCGTGGTGAAAATCCAGGTGACAGCAACCAGCGCAATCAGGATGATCAGCAGAAAGGGGGGGAAGATCTGCCAGATGAGGCGTCTGCGCCGCATGGAAGCTCTTCTCACTCGCGGAACCGGTAGCCGACCCCGCGCACGGTTTCGATATATTCACCGCAGGGACCGAGTTTTTTCCGCAGGCCGACAACCTGGACATCGACCGACCGATCGGTCACCGCGTAGCCCTCGCCATGAACCGCGTCGACGATCTGGTTGCGGGTAAACACCCAGCCCGGCTTGGCGGCCAGTTTACACAACAGCTTAAATTCCGACACGGTCAACTGGACCTCCCGGTCGGCGGCCAGCACCCGGTTGCGTCCCAGGTCGATGGTCAGATCGCGAACGCTGATGGTTGCTTCGTCGGCATCCTGCGGTTCCATCGATTTACGTCGCAGGACCGCCTTGATACGAGCCAGCAGGACCTGCGGACTGAACGGTTTCGGCAGGTAATCATCGGCACCCAGCTCCAGACCGGCGACGATATCTTCCTCTTCGCC
>JAADGW010000192.1 GCA_013152145.1 Deltaproteobacteria bacterium | reverse complement strand
GCGTCTGCTCCATCGCCCGGCGGTTGTGCAGATCGGTCAAGGGATCATGAAAAGCCAGATATTGCAGATTTTCGTGGGCGGTCACGTTGGAGAGGAACAGCGACACCTTGACCGCCAGCCGTTCCAAGTGGATCGAATTGTAACCGGGATGGAAGCGCCGGGCCGAGGAATCGGCCAAGTTGAGACTGCCGACCAGTTTGCCGCCCAAGCTGACCGGGACCATCGCCAGCGAGCGGAAATGAAATTTGTCCAGCTCCGGCAACAGAGCCCGGTACGGAGCCAGGTTTTCATTTTCCAGCAACGGCTTATCACCTCGACCAAACAGTTGTTCGAACTCGTCCCGCTCGATCAGGTTGAGATATTGCCGCATCCGCGAGGTCAGGCCGGCACGGTAGATCGGTACAGCTGCTTCCTCGTCACGGATCAGGCTGAACCAGACGTGCGGCACGCTGAAGATATCACCGAGCTGTTCCTGCAGAACCTGAAAAAAATCCCGGAGGTTGAGCACTCCGAGAATCCTGGTTTCCAGCAGGTGGAACTTTTCCGCCAGCTGCTCGATCTCGCGAAACCGTTCGATGATGGTAGCGTGGCGCATTAAATAATCCGCTGTGACTGTCGGTGTATTCCCATGATTTGCCAGCCGCTGAAACAGCATCAGGCCTCTGGATCAAAAGGTAAAGGTAACATATACTGCGGCAGAGGAACAGTCCGAGTGCTGTCGGCCGACCGCCGTGGAAATCCGCAACGTGGTACGTTCATTATGTCCGCCGGCCGAGCAAACAGCTCGCCCGGATCACCATTAATCCGACAGCCATAATGGCCGGCGAAATATAGTGTGATTCTCTGACAGCGCAATCTTTTTGCAGTACCCTTGTAAGGGGATCGTCATCCCCCACGGCAGAATGCAACGCCGGAGGATGTGCATATTTCGCAACGCATGAAAATTTCGACACAGTAAAACAGGAGAAGACACCATTATGAAAGCCAATGTCGAACACCTCAAGACCCCCGAATCACAGTCGGGATCGAAACCCGAAGCAAAGGACGATCTGAAAACCCTTCCCATGCCGGAACTGCAGAAAAAATTGGGGGCGTCACCGGACGGCCTCAGTCAGGCCGAAGCGCAGAAACGGTTGATCCAATACGGCCCTAACGAGATTGCCGAAAAGAAAACCAACCCATTCCTGAAATTCCTCACCTATTTCTGGGGACCCATCCCGTGGATGATCGAAGCGGCCGTGATCCTTTCGGCCGTTGCCCGGCACTGGCCGGATTTTTTCATCATCCTTCTGTTGCTGTTTGCCAACGCCGTGGTCGGCTTCTGGGAAGAACACCAAGCGGGCAATGCCATCGCCGCGTTGCAGGCCAAGCTGGCGATCAAGGCCCGGGTGAAACGTGATGGAAAGTGGTTCTCGCCGGCGGCGCGTGAGTTGGTGCCGGGGGACATCATACGCCTGCGTCTGGGCGATATCGTGCCGGCGGATGCGCGCTTGCTGGACGGCGACCCGGTGGAAGTGGATCAGTCCGCGCTGACGGGTGAGTCTCTGCCCGCTGAGCGCAAACCGGGTGAAGCCGTATTTTCGGGATCCATCATCCGCCAAGGTGAAATCGATGCGCTGATCTACGCCACCGGAGCAAGGACCTATTTCGGGAAGACCGCGCAACTGGTACAGGAGGCGCACACCGTCAGTCACTTCCAGCGCGCGGTATTGAGGATCGGCAATTATCTCATCCTGCTTGCGGTGACTTTGGTGACATTGATTATTGTCGTCGCGCTGTTCCGCGGCGACCCGATACTCACCACACTTCAGTTCGCCCTGGTGTTGACCGTGGCCGCAATCCCTGTGGCGATGCCGACGGTTCTGTCGGTCACCATGGCGGTCGGCGCCCGGCTGTTAGCGAGAAAAGAAGCGATCGTGACCCGCCTGGCGGCCATTGAAGAGTTGGCCGGCGTGGACATACTGTGCTCGGACAAGACCGGTACCCTGACCCAGAACAAGCTGACACTGGGCGAGCCGTTCAGCGTCAACGAGATTCCTGCCGACCAGGTTATCCTCTGTGCCGCACTGGCTTCGCGGGCGGAAAACAAGGACAGCATTGACCTGGCGGTGATCGGCGGGCTGAAGAACGATCAGATCTTGAAGGACTATCAGGTGGTCCATTTCCAGCCGTTCGACCCGGTGCATAAACGCACCGAAGCGACCGTCAAAGACCCGGACGGCACAGAATTCAAGGTGACCAAGGGGGCCCCACAGGTGATCCTGGAGTTAGCAGTCAATGCCGAAGCGGTGAATCCCTCCGTTGAAAAAGCGATCAACGAATTTGCAGCACGCGGCTTCCGTTCGTTGGGTGTGGCCCGAATGAATGCGCAAGGTTCATGGGAGTTTCTAGGTGTGCTGCCGCTATTCGACCCCCCCCGGGAGGAGGCCAAAGAAACCATCGCGGCGGCCCGACAGATGGGTGTCAGTGTCAAGATGGTTACGGGCGATCAGGTGGCTATCGCTCGGGAGACCGCCGGAAAATTGGGGCTGGGGACAGCCATTCTCGATGCCGCCGGCTTCGGCGATACCAAGCATCATGAGACCGCGCAGTTGGCGGAATCCATCGAAAAAGCCGACGGTTTCGCCCAGGTGTTCCCCGAACACAAGTATCATATCGTAGATGTTCTGCAACAACGCAACCATATCGTCGGCATGACGGGCGACGGGGTAAACGATGCCCCGGCGTTGAAAAAGGCCGATTGCGGCATTGCTGTTTCAGACGCTACGGACGCTGCGCGCGCGGCAGCATCGATCGTACTGATGACACCCGGCCTGTCGGTGATCATCGACGCGATCAAGGAGAGCCGTAAAATCTTCCGGCGCATGAACAGCTATGCGATCTACCGCATCGCTGAAACACTGCGCGTACTTTTATTCATGACCCTGGCGATCCTGATCTTTAATTTTTATCCATTGACGGCAGTGATGATCGTGATGTTGGCATTACTCAACGACGGGGCGATTCTGTCCATTGCTTATGACAACGTTCATTACGAAGACAAACCCGAGGCCTGGAACATGCGCGTGGTGCTGGGCGTCTCCACGGTGCTGGGCGTCATCGGCCCCTTGGCCGCGTTCGGCCTGTTTTACCTTGGCGAGCGGGTCTATCACCTCAACCGCGCAGAGATCCAGACACTGATGTACCTGATGCTGTCGGTCGCTGGACATTTGACAATTTTCCTGACCCGCACGCGCGGCCCGTTCTGGTCGATACGACCGGCACCGATTCTATGGATGGCCGTGCTCGGTACGCAAGCAGTCGCAACTCTGATCGCGGTTTATGGGCTGTTTATGACCCCCATCGGCTGGGGTTGGGCGCTGTTCGTCTGGGCCTATGCGCTGGTGTGGTTCCTGGTGAGCGACCGCGTGAAACTGCTGGCATATCGCATTTTTGATACGACTGAAACCCCGTTGTTAATCAAGAAGCCACACAATCCCGCGGCGTAGTGTGTGACAACGAAAAGAACGACCATGAAGTTAAATTCTCGTAACCATTCAGCAACGCGATGGATGGCTGAATAGTTATAAATTCTCATGTATAAATGAAACGGAAATAAGTATACTTTGACGCGAAGCATTCGATACTGACAGCAGCAAAAACGACAACAGCATTTTACCAGGGAGTACTTTTCATGGAAGACATCAGACGCATTCTTGTCATCAGCAGGATGACACCTTACTGCCGGGAAGCCATTCACAGCGGGGTTTCCCTCGCCCGTAAGTTTGGTGCGGAACTCCAGGTTCTGCATCTTGTCTCCAATCCTTTCGACATGAAAGCGATAAACGCACCGGGCATCTTTCCCAAAGAGGAATACACGAATTACGAAAACATCCAACGGGGAGTGAAAGAGGAGCTGGATAAGATCATCAAACAGGAAATCAAGGACGGATTTCCCATAAAAGAACTGATCAGTGATCGTGACCCGATCAAGGAGATTGTCAGAGTGGTCAAGGAAGAAAAGATCGACCTGCTCGTCATGCTCGCCCATGAGGAGGGCCGCCTTGAACACGCTCTTTTCGGGGGGGACAAAGAGGCCATAACCCGCAAGATGCCCTGTTCGGTCCTGCTGGTGAAAAAAGAGCCTGGACCGGTAAAGTGGTAGCCTGTCATTTCGGCACCGGGAGGTCAGTCGAGGATGGGGCGGAGCTTCTCCAGCAGCTGCCGGTTTGAGTCTCTGGCCAGTACCGCAACACGAAAAAACCGGCTGTCCAGCGGCAAGAAATCGTCGCAGTTACGAATCAGCAGACCGTCTGCGCGCAACAGTTCAACGATCCGGTCCATACGGAGAGCCTGTTCCGGCAACCGGCAGAGCAGGTAGTTGGCCTCCCCGGCATACACCTTAATCCCGAGCAACTCCAACCCCTGTTGCAGCTGATTCCGTAATTGCGGAATCAGCTGCCGGGTCTGCTGCCGGTAGTTTTCTGCGCCAAGGCAGGTCTTGGCGGCGGCAATCGCCAGATTCGACAGGGTCCAGGGTTCTTTCGCCGCGCTCAGCAGGGCGATATCCTGTTTTGCTGCGGCCAGATAGCCGACCCGCAATCCGGGGATGGCGTAAAACTTGGTCAGCGAACGCAACACCAGCAGATTGGGCAGCTCCGCGACCTGCGCCAGCACCGAACGCTCGGGACAGAAATCAACAAAAGCTTCGTCGACCAGTAATCGGCACCGGCCAAGCCGCTCTGCCAGTGTCAGCAGCTGCCGCGGCTCGATGCCGATCCCGGTCGGGTTGCCGGGATTGGCCAGCAGCAGCAAGTCGGTGTCGTCCTCTACCGCGGCCAGCACGTGTGGGACGGAAAAGGCAAAGTCATCGTCCGGCGACAGATAAAAGGTATCGATCCGGCAACCGGCCTGTTGCAACGCCGGGGCATACTCGCTGAAACAGGGCAGCACCAGCAGCGCCCGCCGCGGTCGCAACACCCGCGGCAGCAGGTAGATCAGTTCGGTCGAGCCGCTGCCGGGTAGCAGATGCTCTTCCGGCAGATCATGGAACTGCGCCAGTTCGCGGCGCAACGAGGCCGCTTCAATCTCCGGGTAATCGCCGATCCGCTCCAGTGCGGCGAGCAGTGTCTGCTGAACCTCCGGCGGTGTCCCGAGCGGATTGATACTGGCGGAAAAATCGTCGATTGCAGCCCGCG
>JAADGW010000206.1:8560-9629 GCA_013152145.1 Deltaproteobacteria bacterium | reverse complement strand
GCAGAAGACCAGGGGGTCTTCATGGATCAGGAGAGTTACGAGCAGTATGAAATCAACGGTGAACTGTACACAGAAATCCGCGGCTATCTGCTGGAAGGGGGCGACGTATCGCTCGGGGTCTACAACGATCAGGTCATCGCATTGGAGGTTCCGCAGGTTATCGAACTGCTCGTCAATGAAACGGCGCCGGCCCTGAAGAACGCGACGGCAACGGCACAAACCAAGGAGGCAATCCTTGAAACCGGCATCACCCTCCAAGTCCCCGGTTATCTGGAGTCGGGAGAAAAAATCAAAATCGATACGCGTGAGTGCCGTTTTGTTTCTCGCGCCTGAATTGCACAAAAGGGTACAGCACTTGATTTCGCTCTGATTTTTCCATAAAATCTACCCATCGGTGGAGCTCCTGCAAATGGGCTCCAGCAGGTACAATTCAACTCGACAGGCCGGGCTGACGACCGCCCTTTTTCATTGAAAACAACCAGATGTTAACCATTGCCCAGATCAAAACCGAACTGCAGAGCTATCGTCCGAAAAAGCTGGAAAAATATCTTCAGCGCCAAGCCGCAGTTGCGATGCTGCTGACGCCCGGAGAGGTCAGTCCAGAAATTCTCTTTGTCCGCCGGGCAGAATACGAAGGCGACCCCTGGTCGGGGGATGTCGCTTTTCCCGGCGGCAGCCTCGAAGCACGGGATGCCGGTCTGCGGCAGGCCGCGGAACGTGAAGTCTGGGAAGAAATCGGCCTTCGTTTGCAACCACAGCAGTACCTCGGTCAACTCGATGATCTGGGTGGAGCCTATCTGCCGATACAGATCTCCTGTTTCGTCTACCAGCTGACAACAAAACCGCGACTGCGGCTCAACGGTGAAGTGGCCGCCGGGTTCTGGGTTCCATTAACCCAGCTGCTGAGTCGGGAGCGGCGACAATTGTCCAACATCACCTATCGCGGGACCTCCCATACCCATCCCATCATCAAGCTCGATGGCTATTGCGATCACTTCCTCTGGGGCATCAGTTATCGTCTGCTGGAAAGCTTCTTCTCTCTGGTCGGCGGTAAAACCCCTCCGCAGGC
>JAADGW010000206.1:3276-8473 GCA_013152145.1 Deltaproteobacteria bacterium | reverse complement strand
TGGGGCTTGACTGTCGCCATCCAGGCGACAGACACCCTTGAAGTGGGCACCCCGAGGTCATCTGGCTGAATAGTTACAATTTCTCTTTGCTGAGCAAATGAACATCGACCTCTTCTCCCGCCTCAATTTTCTCTCGCTCGGCAGGCAGTACGGCAATCCCGTTGGCCCGCAACATCGTCAGCAGGATCCCGGTATTCTGATCGCCAGAACTGGTTGCTTCCAGCCGGTCACCATTTTCCGTTACCGAAACCCGCAAAAACTGAACCCGCCCCGGCCGCTTTTTTACCGCCTCCAACAGCCTGGCTTTAACGAAAGGCTTAATGACGTTGTGATATCCCTGCATTTTCAACAGGGCCGGCCTGACGAATTCCTCAAAAGTCACTATCGCTGAAACCGGATTACCGGGTAACGAAAAGACCGGCGTGCTTTCCTTGAGACCAAAGGCGGTCGGTCGACCGGGCTTGATGTCAACCTTCCAGAACAGCCGCTCGACCCCCGCATCCTGCAACATTTCACAAACCAGGTCACGATCCCCCATCGACACTCCCGCCGAGGTGATCAAGACATCGGCCTGCAGTCCAACCGCCAGTTTTTCTTTGAGACTCTCACGAGTATCGCGAGCGATGCCGAGGAGGACCGGCACGCCACCGGCTTCCTTGACGGCGGCGGCCAGAGAATAGGCATTGCTGTTGACAATCTGGCCGGGTCCGACGACCTCGCCGGGCTCGACCAGTTCATCACCGGTCGACAGGATGGCAACCTTCGGCCGCCGGTAAACGTTGACCGTCGTGAACCCGAAAGATGCCAGCAGACTGATCCCGGCGGGCCGAAGAACACTGCCGGCGGTCATCACCAGCTCACCCTGCTGAATATCCTCCCCCCGAAAACGGATATGATCACCCACCCGGGGAGACCCTTTGATGACGACGGTCTCTCCATCCGCTTCGGTGTCTTCGATGGGAATAACAGCGTGGCCGCCCGCGGGAACCGGCGCACCGGTCATTATTTTTACCGCTTCCCCCGGGGTTACCCGGATACCGTCGGCGGTTCCGCCGGCCGGGATATAGCCGCTGACGGTCAATCGCGCTCCGGGCCGGCAGTCCTCTTCCCGTACAGCGAAACCATCCATCGCCGAATTATCCCAGTGCGGCATTTCACAGGGGGATTCGATCGCTTCGGCCAGCACCCGGCCGGCGGCGGCGAGTAATCCGACCGCTTCAACCGACAGCGGGAAAACCTTCTCTAAAATCAGCGTCCTTGCACGTTCAAAGGATTCAGCCATAATTTTTTCTCCGTCTGCTTAAGGTCACCCGGTTCCGATGCCCAGTGGGGCCGGTCGAGCAGTCGACCATTTTCAATCCGAATCATCTCCCCCCCCAACCGTGCCGGTTGCGACAGGTCGTGGGTGGAAAGAACGACCGTCACACCAAACTCCGGCAACCGGCTGAGCAATATTTCAAATGCGTGCAGACTCTTGCTGTCGATGTTGCCGGTCGGCTCATCCAGCAACAGCACATCCGGCTGCAAAGCCAGGGCCCGCGCCAAAGCCACCCGTTGCACTTCACCACCGGAAAGTTTGTCCGCTTTACGCGGCTCGAAACCGTCAAGACCAACCATCTCCAACGCCGACCGGATACGCATTTGTTGCTCCTTGCCGCGGATCCCGCGCAGCTTAAGTCCGAAGGCGAGGTTATCCGACACCGTCCCCTGCAACAGGTAGGGAGACTGTTCAACCAGGGTAATCTTCTGCCGTTGTCGGGCGGGGGTTTCTGCCGCCGCCGCGGGAAAACGGATCGTCCCCTGCTGGGGCAGCATCAGCAAAGCCAAAGCCCTGAGCAGGGTACTTTTCCCAGCACCGTTCGGTCCGGTCAGGACGTAGATCCGGTGCGGCAGCAGCTGCAGGTCATCGATCGTCAGGGTGAAATTTTCCCCCTGCCTGATGACTATATTCTTTAAACAGATCACCGGTTCCATCGACTCACCTTTGCTGCAACAGGTTCAAAAAAAGATTGACAAATAAAGCAACACTCAGCAGAACAATCCCCAACGAGAGTCCGAAGGCAAACTCCCCCTTGCTGGTTTCCAGGGCGATCGCTGTGGTCATGGTGCGGGTTGAATTGCGGATATTACCGCCCAGCATCATCGCCACCCCGACTTCGGCGATTACCCGGCCGAAACCGGCAATCACCGCAGCCATCACCCCGAAGCGGAGCTCTTTTAACAGCTGCACACCGGCCTGAAAGCGGGTAGCGCCCAACGTCAGCGCCGTATCGAAAATCCGTTCGTCGGAACCCTTGACCGCCGCCAGCACATAATTGGCAACAATCGGCGTCGCCAGCACCACCTGTCCGGCGATCATCGCCAGCGGGGTAAACAGTAAACCCAGGCTGCCGAGCGGCCCCTGCCGACTGAACACACCGAACAGCACCAGACCGACAACAACGGTCGGCAGCGCCATCAGGGTATTCAGCAGAGTGACAACCAGCCGCCGACCGCGGAAACGGGACAGCCCGAGCAGCACGCCCGTCGGGATACCGATGATCGCGGCCAGAACAGTTGCACTGCTGGAGGTAAAGAGTGAGGTCCAGACAGCACTTTGTACGTCCTGATTAAAGGCGAAAATCAGTTTGATCGCGTGGAGGAGCGATTCACTCAGGTAGCCCAATTCATCCTCTTACTGCACGTAAAAAAGTTGTTCGCCGCCGCGACGGTAACCGGTAATCAGCGCCCTCCCCTGTTCCGAGGTCAAAAAAGCGATAAACTTCTTCGCCAGTGCAACCTTGACATACGGATACCGCTGCGGGTTGACCATAATCACCCCGTAGGGGTTGAACAGCCGCTTGTCCCCTTCGACGGCAATACGCAGCGGAATTTTATCCTTAAAGGCCAGGTAGGTGCCGCGGTCGCTCAAGGTATAGCCCTGACGCTCACTGGCCATGATAATCACATCGCCCATGCCGCGCCCGGCTTCCAGGTACCAGTCTCCGGCCGGTTTGATACCGGCAGCTTTCCACAACTGTATCTCACGGGTGTTGGTACCGGAGTCATCGCCGCGTGAGACAAACGTCGCTTTGGTCGCGGCAATCCGGGTCATGGCGGCGACAACATCGGTCATCCCTTTAATTCCGGCGGGGTCACTGGTCGGGCCGATGATGACAAAATCATTGTACATCACATCATGCCGGTCAACCCCGTAACCCGCGGCGATAAATGCATCTTCCTTACTGCGGGCATGCACCAGCAGCACATCGACATCACCGGTTTCACCCAGCTTGAGCGCTTTTCCGGTGCCGACGGCGATCACATCGACCTGACAATTGTTGGCCTTCTCAAACGGCGGCAGCAATTCCGCCAGCAAACCTGAATTTTCCGTCGAGGTGGTGGTTGCCAGCCGCAGGTGTTCAGTAGCAAAGGCCGGTGTGCTGAGCAACAGCAACAGCAGAACAGTCAATATACGTTGAATCATTTTAAATCTCCATGAGTAACCGACCCGGCGCCGACGCCGGGTCGGCCGGGCGATTAGAAGAAAAATTGTGCCTGCACGCGAAACACCGTGTCATCCTTGTCGGCCGTCCGCTCATCCGAAACCAGGGTAATATCGGACTGCAGTTTGAGGGCATGTTTGACGAAATAATAGTTCACCCCGAACTGGGTCTGACTCTTGTCGAAGCTGGCCGAGGCGTTGGCATCGGTTGATTTGACCGCGGAGTAGCGTACCCCCAGTTCCAGCTTCTCGGGGATCAGCTGGTAGCCGGCCTGCAGGTAGTAGCCGTCGGCATTCCAACTGGCCCCGAGTTGCGGGTCGGCGTTGAGATTGTAGTACTCGGCGGCGAAGGTTGCCCCCAGCCAGCGGGCGTTGACGTTGGCGGTCCACAGCAGCCAGGTCAGGTCGTTGCCGTAGGTACTGGTAAAACCGGCCGAGTTCAGACTGTCCAGACCAAGTGCCACGTCCAGCACATCGTTGTCCTTGTCAAAAGCAGTCCCGACATCGCTCGGGCCGACCTTCTCCCAAGCGAAGGAGCTGCCCAGCGTCAAGCGCGGCTGATCACTCGGCCAGCCGGCTTCGTCCATTTTGTAGGCTCCCAACGGATTGACGTCGATCCGTCCGGCGAGCATGTGGTTGTCATCCGGGTTACTGACATTCGGGCCATTGCCGTTGAACAGGCCGATGCGGTAATCCACCAGTTTGTCGGCGAAGCTGCCGGAGGCCTGAATCCCCTGGTCACGGCCGAGGTTGAAGGTGTCGTTGGCCAGCGAGCGCTCGGGGAACAACTGCCGGGAGGCCGAGGTCAGCTCCTGACGAGCCTGGGGCGGTTTGAACTGGCCGACCTGCAACTTGAGCGCCGTGGCGAATTTGTAGTTGAGGTAGGCATCCTCAGTTTTGAAGCCGTTAGACATCTCCCCCTGGAACTTGTAACCGATGTTCTTGGAGAACAGATTGCCCTGCAGTTGCAGCTTAAAACGACGGATATCAAAATCACTCTTGTTATCCGTTGCCGAATTATCAAATTTGGTGAAGCGGTAGATCAACTGAACGTAGCCGCCGATCCGGAGACGATAATTACCGTCGGCGGTCGCTGCCGTCAATCCCTTTCCCGGGACATAGTTAACCAGAGTACTTTTACTCGCCTCGGCATAGTCCTCGGCAGTGATGACCCCCTTGTCTTTAAGAATTTCTTCCAGGCTGCGAGCCCGGGCATGGCTGGCCGGCCAGCAAAGGGTCACCAGCAGCGTGACCAACAGCAGTCGTGTCATACCTCTCGTCTTCATCGTGTTGCTTCCTCCTGTTTCGGGTCTGTCATAGCTCCGGCCCATCCGGAGCTCAATAGCGCGGCCGAACGCGGCTGCGCAAATTTCATATGATCGGGACCCATTCAGCAGGGCGGCACGACTGCCGGATATGAAGGGTCCCAAGGCGGACAGGGACCCATGCCACTACGCTCCGAGAGCGCAACGTCGGGTTCTCCTTTCCACACTGGGAGGCACAGCCGTTTCCAGCGGCACCCATCGGCCGGACACCTTAGGGAGTTCCCGTTAGGCGTTGCGGCTCGGAGAAAACAAATTTGTAACTATTCAGCCGGATGGCCTTGAAGTGGGCAGCGCGAGGGCATCCATCGCGCCGCTGAATAGTTACACAAATTTTATAGTCTGTACTGACAATGGAGTCGCAATTCCCGGACAAAACCGGATACTTGCA
>JAADGW010000206.1:0-3237 GCA_013152145.1 Deltaproteobacteria bacterium | reverse complement strand
GAAAGAGACCCTGAGCAGACGCACCATGAGCGGCACGTTGCGATCTCTCCTTTCCACACTGGGAGGCACGGCCGTTTCCAGCGGTACCCATCGGCCGCTCGCCAAGGGAAAAACCCGTCAGGCAGTGGCGGCTCGGAGAATTATTCAATTATGTTTACTGCTCCGACAATCCTTGTAGCACTCAAGCACGGTGATCGTCAAAGGGGAATTTCATCTACCTCCATATCGAGCAGGTCAAAAACCAGCTGGCGGTTGCGCAACAGTCGCCCCTGCCCAAGCAGCACCTTGCAGACCTCAGCGACTTGGAAGCTGGCCGCGACCGCCGGGGTAAAGGAGGGATTACCGAGTTGCTGTTCAACCCCTTTGCCGCCTTGCCAGTGCCGATAGATCGTCTGCAAGGAGTCGTCGCCGGGCAGAACCGTGGCGACATTTCCGTACCAGCCGGCAATTGCGCCATACACCAGCGGGATCTGCAGCGACCGGCAAACCTCTGCCAGTTCGAGGCGAGCGGTCACGTTGTCAACAGCATCGACGACACAATCAGCCCCCTCCAGCAATTCCGGACCGTTAGCTGAGCCGAACCGGGTCTGAACCGGGGTCAGGCTTACGGCTGGGTTAATCTCACTAATCCGTTCGGCCGCCACCTCAACCTTGACACGGCCGAGATTGGCCGGTGAGGATAACAGCTGTCGGTTGAGATTGTTTTCTTCGAAAATATCATCATCAATCGAGATGATGTTCCCCACTCCGAGCCGTGCCAACTGCTCCAGAATGTAACCGCCGAGGCCACCGGCACCGATCACCGCCACCTTGCTGCGGAACAGCTGCAACTGCTGGGCGGTCGAGATCATCTGTCGGTTGCGCTGATAACGTGCCGGTAACAGCTCCGACTGCAGGATCATCTCTTCCACTTCGGCGAGCGTCAAATGGAACGTCTCCGCTGCCGCCTGCTGATGTTGCCAGGAAATCAGATCACCCGTGGCATTTTCTTTGAGAAATCTCTGCAATGCGTCCATCTCAGCCTCCACCGACCAATGGAAAAATTGCCAGGGTTTCACCCGCTTCGAGTCCCCGGTCGAGATCAACATGTCGACTGTTGACCATCAGGATACCGAGTTTTTCTTCTGGGATTTCAAGATCTTTTACAACATCACCGACTGTCGTTCCGGTCGGGTACTCACGACTCTCGATATCGAAACGGCCTTGACGAAAGGTGGCGAACAGCTTGACGGTAATCTGCATGGTTACTCTCCTCCAAAAGAAACAGTAAGTTTCACCAGCGCTGCATCCTCGAAACGTCTCCGGCCGGTCTGGAGAATCTCTCCGACAACGGTGCGTCCATCCAGTCGGCAATCCCGCAGTCTGAAGCCCTCAGGCTGGGCGGCCAGCAATTCGTTGAACCGGGCACCACTGAGCAGGATTCCCCACTGCATCACCCGCGGCCCCAGTTCTTCCAGTAACAGATTGAACAGCTTGAGTTTGATGCGGCCTTGCTTTACCGGCACCTCCTGCTGATCGTTTGCATAGGTCATCGCCCCGCGCATGGCGGCGTAATACCCCCCGCTGCGCATGGTCGCGCCGACCAGTCCCGGCATGGCTCCGGACAGAGCCAGCACCGAGCCATCGGTTATCACCGCGGTCGCGACATCATCAACCGCCCGGTTGTTGAGGAACAGGGTGGTGATCCGGGCGGACAGATAATCAGCGGCGATGCCGAACTGTCCGACCAGTAACTGCTTGATGGTACAGCCAACCTCGACCTCAAGCTCAACCCCTTCCTGAAACAACGGAAAAAAAATCCGCAGTAACTCGGGAGCAAGGCGACCTTCAACGGTTCGCGCCACTGACAACATCCCCTGGCCTTTCTATTCCCGTCGTTACAGACATGGGGTGATCGAAGGGAGAGGCTCCGCGGGAACCTCTCCCTTGTGTTTGCGGGAGGATTTAATCCCAGTTAAAAACCGAATCGAGCTCCTCATCCGTCATACTGAAGGTCTGGTTATGCGGTGCGATCGCATCGGTGTAGAAGTAACGCGGCAGACGGTCATCAGCCTTGGTAAACCCGGCCCGCTTGTTGAAATTCCGCTCGGCCGAAAGAACCTTTTTACCCAGCTCGACCACACCGTCAGCGGTCAACTCAGTCCCATAGAAAGCGTTGAGCATGTCGAGCATGGCCTGGAAGGTTTCCGGCTGATCCAGAATGGCAAAAGCGATAAACAGGCACATACCGGTCGAATCGATCGAAGCCGTCGCTATCTGCAGATTCCGGGACAGTTCAACCTGCCCTTCGGTCTTGAGCGGATCGACATCGCCACCGACTTTGAGGATATTGGTGGCGATCGCGTAACCGGCAGTGTGATCGGCCCCCATGGGCGTGGTGGCATAGGTGACACCGATTCCCTGAATCGGCCGCGGGTCGTAGGCCGGAAGTGCCTGCCCTTTGACAACCGGAACTTTTTCGACGCCGAAGGCCTTGCCGGTGAGTGCGGCACCGCTGCCGAGGATATGACCGAGCGGCGTCCCCTTGCCAACTTCTTCCAGCAACTTGATGGCCGCTTCGCCGTCGCCGAATTCGGCCAACCCGGCTTCCATCGCAATACCGATGGTCACCCCCATCTCGATGGTATCGAGGCCGAAGTTATCATCCATATAGTCGAGTCGGGCGATAATATCGAGATCGTCGATACTGCAGTGTCCCCCATGGGACCAGACGGTTTCATACTCAGGCTGTTTGGTTACATAGTTGCCGTCCTTGTCATTAAAGATCCCGGAACACTGGATGACACAACCGCGATGGCAGGCGTGAGTGGCGCTGCCGCCACGTTTGATCTCCAGCTCGGCCAGCGCCTCACCACTCAGCTTGGCACCGCCCGCGAAAACGCCCGACCTGAAGTTACGGGTCGGGTAACCACCCGCCTCATTGAGCACATTGGTCAGCACGTTGGTCCCGTAAGCCGGCAGACCCTCACCGGTGACCGGATGTTTGCGCAGACCTTCAACAAAGGTCCGGTTGGCGTCCCGATATTTTTCCGGATCCTGGGGAGCTCGATGTTTTTTCCCGGCATCATCCAGAATAATCGCTTTGACCCGTTTGGAACCCATCACGGCACCGACACCACCGCGGCCGCAATGCCGGGTGGGACGCAACTCCGGATCGGTACAGGCGATCGAAGATGCCAGCAGCAACCGCTCACCGGCCGAACCGATCGACATGTAGGCAACCTTGTCACCATACTG
>JAADGW010000105.1 GCA_013152145.1 Deltaproteobacteria bacterium | reverse complement strand
ACATCAGCCAGCTGGGCGATTTCATCCCGTCCCTTGACCTCAATTTTTTCATCCACCTTGCCGTCGGCCAGATCTGAGGCGACTTGTGTAAAGTGGCTTAACGGCTTGAGGACCTTGTTGACCACGACAAAAACCAGCAGCAGTGAAACCAGCAGAATCCCGACCATAATGCCGATCAGTTTTGTTTCCAGCGCCTGTTTGGCCTGCTCCATCTTTTTCAGCGAAAAGCCGATCCGAAAGCCACCCCAGTGGCGACCTTTGACGTAGATCGGCGTGGAAATATCCCACATGGTTACACCGGTATCCCGATGGTAAACCTGCAGGAACGCGGGCGTGGTGTTGCGCGCCGCGTTGATGCCGATCTCATCGTTGAAAATCCGCTTGGTGCGGTTGCCGGTCAGATCGCGCTGCTGATCACCGGTAATCGGCTGCTGATATCGGGTATTATGGGTCGGCAGGTAGCCGTTGATATCGACCGCCACGGCAAACACCACCGAGTCATCCTTGAGGAACTCATCCTGCAGCGAGAGCAGCGCCTTGTCCAGATAGGAGTCATACTTGGTGTGATATTTCTCCGGCTCGAAGCCGGGGATCAGGACATAGTCGGTGTCGAACGCGTCATTGACGTTGAAGACGCCGTTATCGATCGCTTCTTCCAGCACCCGGCCGACCAGTTTAGCGCCGATCTTCGATTCAATTTTGCCCCGGTCGAGCAGTTGTTTCTCCAGGCTTTCACCCTGCTGGCTGGCAATGTAGTAGGAACCTGCCGCCATCACCAGCAACAGCGCCAGGTTGACCATGACGGCAACTTTGATACTGATTTTATCGAACACGAAGATCCTCCTTGAATGGTGTTTTTACGGTTCTATAACCCCAAATAAAAGGTTTCTAAAAAAAAGACTGAAACCTAAGTCGTCAGCCACCAAGTCGCCAAGAGCACCAAGAGAGTTAAAGCCCTTGGGGGTAGGTTCTTGGTGTTCTTGGTGACTTGGTGGCAATCAGCCTTTGTTTGGGTTATAGAACCGTATCTTTACGGCATCACTTCTGTTTGTAGCCGATCCGTACCGCGCCCCAGTGGCGGTTCTGGATAAAAATCGGCACCGACAGGTCACTCATCACTTCACCGGTGTCACGACTGTAGCGTTGCAGCAGAAACGGTTTCTGGTTGCGGGCGGCTGCCAGCCCGGTGCGATCGTTGAAAATCCGCTTGGTCCGGTTGGCTTTGGCATCTACGGCCGAATTTCCGGTCAGCGGTCGGGAAAAGCGGGAATTGTGGGTCGGCAGGTAACCGTTCCGATCGACAATTACAACAAATACCAGACGCTTATCCCGCTTGAGAAATTTGTCGATAATCGGCTGCACCACCCCGTCCGAAAGGTTGTCATACTGGGTACGGAATTTCTGCGGGTCGGTCCCCGGAATCGGGATGTAAAACGTGTCGAACAGTTGCGGGACACTCAACCGCCCGGAGGTGAGCAGCAACTCAAACTGTTCGACCACCTGCTGGCGACATTCCATCGCCCATTGCTTAACCTGCTGGTCGAAGCGGCTGAGCTGGTCCGCCGCGAAGAGCGGGCCGGGCAACAACAGCAGGATCAGCAGCAGGTACCAACGGAGCAGTTTCATCAGTTAATCCTCTCCTTGCGGAACGGCAGACTTACTGGTCGAAACCCGGCTGATCAGACGATAGACAGATTCGAGCATTTCCGGCACGCAACAGTCGGAGCGCTGCACCACCCCGAGCAGAAACTTGTCGATCGGAAACACGTAAAAATGGCGTTTGTTCTTCCGGCTGAAACTGAGGTGCCGACAATAACTGAACCCGGCACAGCTCATCACCTCGGCCGCCCGACCGCTGCCGATCAACATCAGGGTTGAGTAGATTTCCGGATCCGCGAGACTCTGGCCGAACAGGACTCCATCCTCCCGCACCAGCAGGCATCCAGCGACCCCGTCAACCTTGTCAACATACGCGATAAAATCTTTTGCCGTCGCCATAATCTTATTTCCCCCGCAATGCCTGTAATTCCGGCGCGATCAGTTGCTGGTAACGGGCGATTTTCTCCTCGTCGGCAATTTCCTGTTCAAGTCCGCTGATCAGCTCAGTGATCCGGGAGGAATCCGCTGCTCCCCGTGTTTTCCAGTCATCGGCCACCTCGTCAAAAATAAAACCGGCCATCGGCCCCAGGATTTTGCTCAGCCGCTCCCGCATCACCGCAAGCAACGTGGCCAGCGCATCATCCTGCAAGGCCGTCGGTTGAGCCGCTGCGACTCCTGCTTCCAGCGAGGCCGGCGCGGGTGTTTCAGTCTTGAAATTACCGGCGCGAAAATCCTCCTGCAACAGGTTGAAGGACATGCTCAGCAGGTTGTGGTTGAAGGATGGATCACAGAAGGCGAAAAGCAGCAGGTTTTTATCCAGTTCGCGGGCCACGATCACCGATTCGTCGTAATTGAGCGTGACATCGGTCAAGTCGTTGAAGCTCAGTCGGCCGACAGAGCAGAGCTTGGCCAGATGTTTGCCGACCGTGTTGAGTCGTTCCGGTTTGAAGATCCCCGGCAGATTTGTCGCCTGCAGCCCCTCGACCGAGCTGTAAATGCCGGCACCGACCACCCCCGGGATTGCCTTGAGTTCTTCGATCATCTGTCGCATGTCACTGTTCCTTTCGACGCAGCGGCCCGCCTTAGCGGTTGACGTAGTGTTTGATATCCTTGATCACCTGCTGCGGTTGGCTCCCCGGTTTCAACTTGCTCAACACCTGATGCTGTCGGCAATTGAACAGCAGATAACGATAACGGCCGGCGGTGCTGAACGACAGATCGCCGGAAAAAGTGAGGCTGAGCTGCGCCGCGATCCGGTCCGCCAGGTGGGTAAATATTGATGGATCAAAGTCAGCGATCGAGCAGCTGCCGGGGTTCTTTTCCTCAAGAAAATTTTTCTGATCAAAGACCGCGTATTCCTGCACCGCCGGGTGCCGCCTCAAGATCTGTTGCAGCCGTTTACGCGCCAGTTCCGCTGCTGACAGCGGGTGGATATCCGGCTTGTCCGCCGCCGCCTTTTTGGGTGGAGACTTTTCACCGGAACCTTCACTGACTGCCGCCGCGGTGTCTCCCGTCGTTACGGTAAGCCGGTCGGTCTGTCCCTGCCGGTCCTGCTCATCCTTACGTCGAAATGCCTCAATCAGAAGATGTTCCAGTGACAGGTTGATGATTTGCTGCTGCCGGCGGCAGATACCGTCCATTTCAATTTCGGCATGCTCCCAGGCGACTATTTCCATGGCCGCCGCCTCACCTTGAAGTTCGGCAAACTCGGCATCGATCAGCTCACCACGGCGAACATAGAGGTAGCCCTGTTGTCCGTCGGTGGTGACTTTCAAGGTGCAGTTTTTCCGATCCGCCCTGATCAACTGCAGAAAAGTCGCCAGGGTAATACCGCGGATATAGCTCTTCGGCCCACCCTTGAGTCCGTTGAAAATTCCCTCCCGCAGCATTTCCAGGTCGAGCGGTTTTTCCAGATACTGCAACGCGCCCATCTGCGCCAGTCGCGATTCAATCTCGGCGGTACCGAAAGCGGTCATCACGATCACCGGCAACTGCGGCTGCTGACGACTGACCCAGGCGAGCAGCTCAAAACCATCCATCTCCGGCAGTTTCAGGTCGGTGACCAGCAGATCGATCGACAGGGCGCGCAACACCGCAACCGCCTCACGACCATTTTCCGCGGTCAACACCTGAAACTCGTCGCGGTGGACATTCAAACCATCGCGCAGCGACAGCAGAAAGGATTTTTCGTCATCAACAATCAGGACCCGCTTCACCGGAACTCTCCCCCCTCGGATTTTGTCGACACGGCGGCTGACTCTTCAGCAGCGCTGACCGGCAGGCTGATGGTCACGCGGGTGCCGCGCTGCAGTTCACTGTCGATATCGATATCGCTGTTCATCATCGCCAGCAGCTTTCGGGTAATCACCAGCCCCAGCCCGTTGCCGTTCGGCTTACTGGTGTTGAACGGTTGAAACAGATATTTCTGCTGCTCGGGGGAAATCCCGCTGCCGTTATCGCTGATCGTCAACCAGATCAATTGTCCGCGACGCTCGCTCTGGATGCAGATCTCTGCATCGTCTTGTCCCATCAAGGCTTCGGCGGCGTTATTGAAAATATTCAACAACGCCTGATGCAGGGCTCTTTTGTCGATCCGTACCCGGGTGGTATCGAGGGGGGCGGCAAGCAGAATCCTGATGCCGTGTGATTGAAAGTCCCGCTTGATCAACGACAGGAATTTGTTCATGAACTCCGCCAGGGACAGATCTTTCAAATCGACCTGGTCATAAAGGCTGAAGGTCTTCAGGGCTTTCAGCAGGTACTCCATCCGGCCGATATCCGCCAGACCACGGTCAACATAGTCACCGATTGTGGCCAGCGAGAAGGTGTCGAGGTTCTGTTTTAAGACACTGAGCGCCATTTTCAGGGAATTGAGCGGGTTGCCGATTTCGTGCCGAATCCCGGAGAAGATAAAACCGATACTGTCCATCGCGTTGACCGCCTGGGCGATCGATTCGAGGTGCGCCTTTTCGGTAATGTCCCGCAGGAAAATACAGCGATAACGGCTGGCGGTTTTATAGATCGAACAACCGAGCAGACGCCCCTGATAATTGACCTGATGGTTCACGTAAGCGGCACGTTCCAGGCGGTTGGTATCTTCCAGTTCCTTCAACAGAAGATCGTAAAGGGCCTGAAAATCACTGCAGAGTTGATCGTCCTGCAACACTTGATCGAACAACGGGTTGCGGTAATCGATCGCCCGACGATGCAGATCAAGCACCAGAATCCCGACATCGATATGTTCGAGGATCTGGGCGAACCCCCATGAGGACTCAGCCCTCTTCCCTCCGGCAAGAGCCTCAGTCAGGTTCCGCTGTGCCGCGATCTCGGAAAGAGTTCCCCGTTCTGCTCGCAATTCCCCCTCCAGCGGATGAAAGCTCTGCCTTAACTCCATTTAAATCCTCATTGCGGCGATACCGCTGACAGGCAACTTTAAAACGGCATTATAAAAAAACCTTGGATAATCAGCAAGCAACTAATATAAAAAGACCCGTAACTATTCAGCGGCGCGCCCACTTCAAGGGTGTCTGTCGCCTGGATGGCGACAGTCAAGCCCCATGGATGGGTTCATGCGGCCCTTGGAGTGGGCACCCCGAGGTCAGCCTGCTGAATAGTTACAGCGGCCCGCAACTATCATCCGCTCTCCTGACTGGTCAGCAGCGGTTGCGCCTCTTGCCGCAGCACCGGGTCGAGGCGTGGGTCATCTATTACCTTTTTCAGTAACTCCAGACCCTCTTTACGCCAGTTGCGGGCCAGGTAGGTCTGTGCCACCCGTAACTGCCAGCGCGGATCTTGCGGATCCTGCCGACAGGCGCCGTTAAAGGCATCCAGCGCCCTTGCCAGATCCCGTTTCTGTCGCAGCAGAAACTCTGCCAACGGCAGGCTGATACCGCCGCTGCAACCATCCCCGGGCAGGCGTTGCAGGATATCTTCGGCTTCATCCAGTGCCCCGGCCTGCTCCAGCAGTTGCGCCGCCAGCTGTAAAAAATCGGCATCCTGCACTCCGACGGCGACGGCCTGACGGACGTGACCGATGGCCAGATCGGGTTGTTGCTGCTGTAACCGAACCAGCGTCAGGTTGACATGGCAAAAGGCCGGATCCTGCCCGCTCTCCAGCATCTGTGCAGATGCTGCAAGGCGCTGTCTGCTTCATCGAGGGAGATCAGCAGCGACACCAGCGCCTCGCCGGCCAGCAGGAATCCGGGGTCGATCTGTAACGCCTTCTCCAGACTCTCGCGGCCTTCTTTGCCGTGTCCGCAACGGGCCTGCACGGCGCCGAGCTCGAACCAGTAAAGCTCATCCTGATCGTCGGCGGGCAGCTGCTGCCAGATCGGCAGGGCAACCTCGTCCTGCCCGGCGTGCGACAACAAAAAGGCCTGCAGAAACAGCTCGCTCTTGCCTCGATAACGTTCCACAAGCGGCGGCGGATACGAGGTCAACACCAGCTCCAGCTGACTGTCACGGTCGGGCAGAGCCAGTTCGGTGTCGGCCGGGGGTACCGGCTCCTGTGGGCCGCAGCCGGCACAGGATTCGCTGCTGCAATCTTTAACCGGCGTCTCAACGACCGGTATTAACGGTGTTTCCGCCGCCTGTTCTATCTCCCGGCGTAAATCAGCACTGCAGACCTGCTGCAGGGCCAGCTGCAGATGCTCTGCCGCCAGCTCAGTGTTCCCCGAACGCTGAAAGCCGAGGCCTTCATTCAGGTTGAGGCGTGCCAGACCGTCTCCGGCGGCCGCCTGTAAGCGGTTTGCCTCGGCAATCTCAGCTTCCGCCAGCGGCTGCCCGAGCACCTGTTCCGCCAGCAACCGGGCATCGGCGAAACGCTCCTGTTCTACCGCTTTGCGCAACCCCTCAAGCGAGGCTCCGCCACCAAAAATTTTACCTAACCAGCCCATCGCAATGATCTCACTATGTTCATCAATAAAACCGTTATTAAAATGCTGCGTCGATGGTATCAAAATCGAGCTCGGTCTCGGCAAGACTCTGCAGCAGCGCGATTTTTTCACGATCGTCGGCGCGGATTTTGGCGACATCTTCCTGAATCGTTGTGTAGATCTCGGCCGAGGTTTTTTCCGAGCGAAGATAAGGAATCCGGGCGTCATCAATCACCCGCTGCACGATATTCGCCAGCGGTGCCACGCCGGTGATGACCAGTCCGGCAATCTTG
>JAADGW010000075.1 GCA_013152145.1 Deltaproteobacteria bacterium | reverse complement strand
CAATATTCCAGTTATTGTGGGAGGAATAGTTTTTGGTGGCAGCAAAAAAGTTCAACATGGGCTGACCGGTGGATTTTTTTCCCAGACCAAAATAGAGGTTGCTCACCTGCTTCAAATACGATTTGTTCATTCCACAGGCGATGGTGAAATAATTATTTGCCGCTGCAATATTACCGGCAGAAGCGACTTCTTCTCCATCATAATAGAGATCTTCAGCAAGCTTGCTGCTCAGGGCCGGATCATAGCTGGTTGCTTTGTTAAAGGCTCTTTGTGCTTCTCCCGTCTGGCCGCTGCGGATTGCCGCATATCCCTTATCTTTATAGCTTTTGGCTATCTTCGGGCCGTAATTTCCAAGCTTGGCGGCATTTCTGAACGCCCGATCGGCCTGTCGGTGATCGCCCATCTGTTCATAGATAAGGGCAGCCTTGTAGTGGATTGTTGCGTTAAGCGGGTCGGCAAGTATCAGCTCATCCAGCAACCGTGACGCTTCAGAAAAACGCTCGATCTTGACATAGTCCCTCGCCATGTCAATCTTGCTCTTTGCCAGCACTGTTTGTGGCAGCAGCAGTACCGCACAGATAAATAATCCAACCAGTAATCTCAACATTTCCGCCTCCAGTTCTATTTATTCAATAAGGATAATTCTTCCCCTGTAATTTTTCATCATAAGTGAAGCACTGCTCCGCTTTTTCCAGCACATCTTTTTCAAAGAATTTACCGATATCTCCACCGCGATATTTGTGCATCGGCATGTCGCATTGATAGACGTAGGCTTTCAAGCGCAGGGTTTCTTTAAATTTGAGATTCATCCCCTTGCCCAGCTTCAATTCGATCACCCCGGCATCAATAGGATCAATCTCTAGCGGGTCATCAGCCTGCCAGCCATGTTTTTTAAACACCGAAACCAGTTTGGCCTGGGCTTTATAGGAAAGTAGTACCGAGTCTTCAACCCGATCCCCTTCGATCTGCGGGATGTCGGTCTGTAGAGTGATGCGGGCAACAACCTCTTTTTCGGGATAACTGATGGTCTTGAAATATTTAAGCAGGGAGTCGGAGAGAGTCGTGGCACCGGCAAGGGAGCCACACAGAAGAAAAACAGTGGCAGTACAAAGAGATATAAAGATGTTTAGCATGATCCACCCTCCCGCAGCATCAAATTGCATCTAGATCAGACTATAGGCTATAAAAGTTTTGATCAATAAAAAACCTCATTAAAAGGGGCGATTTGGTTCACAGGCTCAAAGAAAAGTACTGCTGATACAGATAGGGCCAACCGAAAACCGGTTGGCCCTGATGCTGCTTTTTCTTTTTTTCCCGAGCGCTGGCTTTAGTAGCGTGCGTCGGCAAATTCGACCCAGCCGCCGGCTTCAACCAGCGCCTTGTCGAACGGACTGATCTCGAAAGCAAACTGCTGCTCTTCGTTGCCTGCCCGGACGGTGAGCTGCTGCCCTTCCAGATCGACCGCAATCCCGGCCCTGCCGTGCTGCCGCAGGGCCATCAACCGGTCGATATCCACCTTTCGGCAGTTCGATCGCCAACATGCCACAGTTGAACATGTTCTGGCGGAAAATCCGGGCATAGCTTTCGGCGATGATGGTATGCACATCATTGACCTCGAAAACCCAGGGCGCATGCTCGCGTGAGGAACCACAGCCGAAATTCTCACGTGAAACCACCACCTTGGCGTTGCGCAATTCGTCCCCCTTGGGATCAAAGCCTGCCAGCTTGAGATCCTCGAGAATATACGGGGTCAGGGCCTCTTTGGTCACCTCGGTGAGGTATTTGGCCGGGATAATCTCGTCGGTATTGATATCGGACCGATCGAGAAAGATGGCCGGTCCACCAAATTTTTTCTGCATGTTTCTGTCTCCTCGTTCCGGTTAAAGGGATCTGGCGTCGGTGATAACCCCGGTAATGGCAGTTGCCGCGGCCGTCGCCGGGCTCATCAGGTGGACCATTCCGCCCTTACCCATCCGGCCGTTGAAATTGCGGTTGCTGGTCGAAGCGCAAATCTCACCTTCGGCCAGCACGCCGTTGCTCATGCCGAGACAGGCACCGCAGGTCGGATTGGTGACGCAGAAACCGGCATCCATGAAAATCTGGATAATTCCTTCGGCCAGGGCCTCGTTAAAAATCTTCGGCGTGGCCGGCGAAACAATCCCGCGTAGCGAATCGGCGATCGTCTTTCCTTCGATGACGGCAGCAGCCTGACGCAGATCCTCAATCCGGCCGTTAGTGCAAGTGCCGATGTAGACCTGATCGACCGGGATGCCGCTCATTTCAGTGATCGGCTTGACACAATCCGGTTTGTAACCGAAAGTCACCTGCGGCTCCAGATTCGAGACATCGATATCCAGCACCTTATCATAGACGGCATCCTCGTCGGACACCCACTGGCGGTAGTCGGCCAGTGCCGCTTCCATGCTCGGAAACTCATCCTGGATGAACGGCCAGAGATACTCGACGGTGGTCATATCGGGCATACAGACCCCGGAGGTACCGCCCGCTTCGATCGCCATATTGCACAGGGTCATCCGCGCTTCCATGCTCATCTCATCGACAATCGGCCCGCGAAACTCGATCACCCGGTCGGTGGCACCGTTGACGCCCAACTGGCTGATCACGTACAGGATGACATCTTTGGCGTAAACCCCTTCGGGCAGCTCACCGTTCAGATTGACCCGGATACTGGTCGGTTCACGGAAGGCGCAAACCCCTTTGAGAATACCGACTTCCAGATCAGTGGTCCCGACCCCGGCGGCAAAGGCGCCAAAAGCGCCGTGAGTACAGGTGTGGCTGTCGCCCATAATGACGGTGTAACCGGGACGGATGTAACCCTTCTCCGGAAAAATCGCGTGGCAGACACCGTTGCGACCGACATCGAAGAAATCGGGGATCGCATGACGCCGCGCCCAGTCGCGCAGGATTTTTGCCTGGGTGGCGGTCTTGCTGTCTTTGGACGGGGTAACGTGGTCGATCACCACTTTGAGCTTGTCGCGATCGAACACCCGGTCTTTACCGCGCCATACCAGGTCGGCAATCGCCACCGGGGTGGTAATTTCATGGCAAAGGACCCGGTCGAGACTGAGCACCTTGGTTCCGGCAAACGGCTCATCCTTGAGATGGGCATCAAATATTTTTTCCGCGAGCGTCTTACCCATGAGTTCTCCTGTTAATGCAACGATTAACCATCTTTATCAAATATTGCTCTTTGCCCGATTGGCAAGGCCGGCAATTTTATTGAGGGCGTTGATGTAGGCTTTGGCGCTGGCGACAATGATATCGGGATGCGCGCCCTGGCCGAGGACTTCGCGGCCGGTCTGCGACTTCAGCCGCACGGTACACTCCCCTTGCGCATCGGTCCCGCCGGTGATAGCCCCGACCGAGAAGTTGAGCAGCGGAGCTTCGCTGCCGGTCAACTGCTTGATCGCTTTGAAGGCCGCGTCGACCGGACCATCCCCCATCACGGCGGTCTTTTTCACTTCACCTTCCACTTCCATCTCGACGGTCGCCGTCGGTGCGGTAAAGGAGCCGGAACTGACACTCATCTGCAGAAGCTTATAGGTTTCCGTCACCCGCAAAACTTCATCGGCGACGATGGCATCGAGGTCTTCATCGAAAATCTCTTTTTTCATATCGGCCAAGGACTTGAAGCGAACAAAGGCCTTTTCGTTCTCCTCCTTGGTCAAGTCATAGCCGAGCTCCTTGAGACGATCGATAAACGCATGCCGCCCGGAGTGCTTACCGAGAACCAGTTTGTTGGCGTTGAGCCCGACCGACTCGGGGGTCATGATCTCGTAGGTTTCCTTGTTCATCATCACGCCGTGCTGATGAATCCCGGCTTCGTGAGCAAAGGCGTTGGCACCGACAATCGCCTTGTTCTGCTGGACATGAATACCGGTGATGGTGGTGAGCAGTTTGCTCGACGGAGTAATCTGCTCGGTGACGATATCAGTGCCATAGGGGAGGATATCATGCCGGGTGCGCAGGCTCATCACCACCTCTTCGAGGGAACAGTTTCCGGCCCGCTCGCCGATCCCGTTGATGGTGCACTCGACCTGGCGGGCACCGGCCTGCACCGCGGCCAGGGAGTTGGCGACCGCAAGACCGAGATCGTTGTGGCAGTGAATCGAAATAATCGCCTGGTCGATATTACTGACGTGTTGTTTCAGATAGCTGATGATCTCGGTAAATTCCGATGGAATCGTGTAGCCGACCGTATCGGGAATATTGACCGTCGTCGCCCCGGCCTCGATCACCGCCTCAATCACCTGGGCGAGGAACGGCAGACGGGTGCGGGCCGCATCCTCGGCCGAAAACTCAACATTCGGCGTATAACCGGCGGCCCGTTTAACCGCAGCGACCGCAGTGTCGATGACCTGCTGCTCGCTCATCTTCAGCTTATGCTGCATGTGGATATCACTGGTGGCGATAAAGGTATGAATCCGACCGCGCTCACCGGCATACTTGAGGGCTTCCCAGGCCCGGTCGATATCCATGTTCCCAGCTCGTGAAAGCCCGGCAATCTGCGGTCCCTCGATAGTCTGGGCGATCTTCTTGACCGCGGCAAAATCCCCATCGGACGCAATCGGGAAACCGGCCTCGATAACATCGACATTAAGCCGCTCCAGCTGGTGGGCAATCCGTAATTTTTCTTCAATATTCATACTCGCGCCGGGAGACTGCTCCCCATCGCGCAAAGTGGTATCAAAAATGATAATCCGTTCTTTTTGACTCATGGCTGTTTCCTCGTCTGTTCGGCACCCGACGGTCCATACCGGGGCGGTTTCTGATGGTGTCAATCTCGATTAAAGGCATTTTCAGTCGCAGGTCACTCAGGTCAGATTCCACACAGAACCACCCCCTTTCGTCAGCCCTTCAAAAAGTCTGCGGGGCAAAATAGAAAAAGCCCCCGCCCTTGTAACAGGGGCGAGAGCTTGAATGCTTCGCGGTACCACCCTGATTCGATTCCGCCTGCTGCGGCGCAATCCTTCATTGTCCCTTTACGCAGGCTCACGACAGAAACTAACCGACGGCTTCATCCCTGCAGCTCCAAGGCGAGTTCAGCAGTTTTCCGTATCGGCTTGCAGCGACCGCCGACTCTCTCTAACGGAAAAACTCCCTACTACTCCTCTTCAACGCTTTTCATGTAAAGTGAGATTCAACCGGAAAAAACCGGACAAGTCAAGTTGATTTTATGACCGGTTCTCTCCCCCGATACTTTTTTTGACCTTCCGAAACAGAATTATCACCCGGCAAAAACTACGGTTCTGCCGGCGTAATTTTTTCTGCCTGCTTTTGCCGTCGCCGCTTGAACAGGTAACTGACCGGTCCGGAAACCATGTAGAGCATGCCGATCACAAACAGCATGATCTCCGGCTGGGCAACGATAACGATCAGAATAATAATCGCCCCGACCAACATCGTGAACGGCTGCCGCTTGAAGAGATCCGGATCTTTCAGCGACAGGTACTTGATGTTGCTGATCATCAGATACGCCAGCAGAAATACCAGCAGAACGACAGAAAACTTCTTGATCGTCCCGGTACCGCCCAGCTCATAAAACAGCAGGACACAGGTGGCCACAATACAGGCGGCGGCCGGAATCGGTAAACCGACAAACCGTTTCGACTCGACCGTCGACACCTGGACGTTGAAGCGGGCCAGACGCAGGGCTCCGCAGACGACATAGAGAAAGGCAGCCAACCAGCCGAGCTTGCCGAACGGCTTAAGCGCCCAGGCATACATCAGCACCCCGGGGGCCACCCCGAAAGCGATCACATCGGCCAGTGAATCGAGCTCGACACCGAACTTGCTGGTGGTTCCCGTCAGCCGGGCCACCTTGCCGTCGAGACCGTCGAGGATCGCGGAGAGCAGGATAAACCAGGCGGCCCGCACGAAGTTGCCGTCGGTCGAGGCGATAATGACGTAAAACCCGGCAAACATACTGCCGGAGGTAATCAGGTTCGGCAGCAGATAAACCCCTTTGCGGAGGTTTTCCCGCTTGTCACTTCGGGAAACTTGCTTGTTCAAGACAGAGACCCCAATACGGTTTCACCGGCAACCGTTTTTTCTCCCAGGGTCACGACCACGTCACTCCCCGGGGGAAAATAGATATCGACCCGCGAGCCGAAACGGATCAGACCGTAACGCATCCCGCGCTGCAACAGGTCACCGACCACCGGGTAAGTGACAATCCGCCGCGCCACCAGTCCGGCGATCTGCACAAACAGAATCCGTTTCCCCTTGTCGGCCTCAAGCAGAATCCCGGCCTGCTCGTTACAGTCAGCGGCCTTATCGAGGGATGCGTTCAAAAACTCCCCCTTCTGGTAATACATCTCCACCACTTTACCGTCGCAGGGAGCCCGGTTAACATGCACATTGAAGACGTTCATAAAAATACTGACCTTGGTCACCCGCTGCTGAAAATAGCGCGGCTCATCAACCTCGCCAACAAAAATAATCTTGCCATCGGCCGGCGCGACCACCAGATCGTCACCCTGCGGGATGACCCGTTCCGGATTGCGGAAAAAATAGACGGTAAACAGGGTCAGCAGTAGCAGAACAAAGGTCAGAAATCCCCAACCGAGCAGGGCAAAGACCAGGGTGACAAAGGCAAACAGGGCGATAAAAGGATATCCCTCAGTGGCAATCGGTTGATTCTGATTACGCATGATGTGCTTCGACTCCACAACGGAAAAAAGGGCAGTATCATTCGACCGCCCCTTTTTACCATA
>JAADGW010000112.1 GCA_013152145.1 Deltaproteobacteria bacterium | reverse complement strand
GTGTTTCTCGGAATATGCCCTACTGAAAAATCGGGTAAAAGTTGAAGTCATGTGGCTGATCGCCCTCTGTGCCGAAAAACAGATTGCTGAATGTCGCACCCTGTCGACAGAAGAAGAACAAAGCTTACGGCAGATCATCGACAACTTTACCCCGACAGAAGCGGAGAAAATCAAAAAAATCGAAGCAGTCACCAACCACGATGTCAAAGCGGTTGAATATTATTTGAAAGAGCAGCTTGACGACACCAGCCTGGCAGACCTGTCCGAGTTCATCCATTTTGCCTGCACGTCGGAAGACATCAACAACCTCTCGCACGCGCTGATGCTGAAGGACGGGTTGATTGTCCTGACCGGGCTGCAACAGGAGATTATCACTGCTATCGGTAAACTGGCCCGAGAGTTCAAAGCTGTGCCGATGCTGGCCCGCACCCACGGCCAGACCGCCTCGCCGACCACCATCGGCAAGGAGCTGGCGGTCTTCACCGCCCGACTGCAGAAACAGAGTGAAAAAATTGCGGCGGTTGAGCTGCTCGGTAAACTGAATGGTGCTGTCGGTCATTTCAACGCTCATCTGTCCGCATATCCGCAGGTCGACTGGATCGCGCTGACCAAAAGGGTCATCGAGGATGAGTTGGGCATAAAACAGAACCTGTTCACCACCCAGATCGAGCCACACGATTATATGGCCGAACTGTTCGATGCGCTGGCCCGCTGGAACACTGTTCTCAACGATTTCAATCGCGACATCTGGACCTATATTTCGATGGCTTATTTTGGCCAGAAAACCATCAAGGGGGAGATCGGCTCATCAACCATGCCGCACAAGGTCAACCCGATCGACTTTGAAAACTCCGAGGGGAACTGCGGGCTGGCCAACGCCATCTTCCAGCACCTGTCGAGCAAGCTGCCGATCTCGCGGCTGCAGCGCGACCTGACCGACTCGACGGTCCTGCGCAATATGGGCGTCGGTTTCGGTTACAGCATGATTGCCTACAAATCGACCCTCAAGGGGTTGAGCAAGCTGAAATTAAATAAGCAGAAGCTGGCGGCTGATCTTGATAACGCCTGGGAAGTAATGGCCGAACCGATTCAGACCGTCATGCGCAAGGCAGGAATCGAAAAACCATATGAGAAGCTGAAAGAACTGACCCGCGGCCAGAAGATCGATCGCGAAACCATCCGGACTTTTGTTACGGGACTTGAGCTGGCTGATGCTGACAAACAGCGCCTGCTCGACATGAGTCCGGCCGACTATACCGGTATGGCAGCAAAAATCGTCGATCTGCTCGACTGATGACGGCAATCTCGACACAGCTAGCAAAAAGGGCGGCCGTTACGGCTGCCCTTTTTGTCTTCAACGGCAACCCCGCCAGGACCGCAGAAATACGAAGCGGATCGTTATTCGGAGGACAAGTCGGGGAAAATTGCTGCTGTTTGGTGTAGAATCTCATAGTGCAGATTTTTCAGCTGAGTTCGCATCGAGCAGAAAGTACTTCGATCCCACTGTAAAGGCGACGGCATGCTACAGGAATACAATGTAAAATTCAGTAATTTACTCTTGTCACTTTCAGATGCGATCGATATTGCAAATTCCCAGATCGCGTCGCATCAAATGCGAACCTCCTTTATCGCCTGGAAAATTGCCGAAGCAGCGAATCTTCCGGAAGATAGAATTGAGAAAATATATTTAGCCGCCCTGCTGCATGATATCGGTGCATTATCTTTAGAGGAAAAAATTCATTCAACTCCGGGTCGGATTCGAAGAAATTGATATTGATATACACTGCATTCTCGGTGAATCATTATTTGAGTTATCAACTCTGCTTGAACCATCGGCAAAAATTGTTCGTTACCATCACAGGGCATGGAAGGATTGGGATGAATCAATCGATTCACCCATCGTTAAAGAGTCTCAGATCTTATATCTGGCCGATATCATCGAAAGAACCATAACCCGTGACAAATACATTCTTCACCAGGTCGACGATATTAGAGCCAAGATCATATCAACAACTGGACATGATATTCATACGGACATTGTTGATATATTTACCCAGATATCCCACCATGAAGACTTCTGGCTGGACCTGGTTTCTCCCCGTCTTTATTCTCTGCTGATGCATTTCGGTCCTTTTCGAAAGAGTGAAATTGACCAGAAAGATCTTTTTTCAATCGCCTCTATTTTCCGTCATATTATCGATTTCAAGTCGAGATTTACCGCCACTCATTCCACCGGCGTCGCAGAATGTGCCGTATTGCTTTCACGCTATTTCGGACTTACCGATTCCGAAATAGCCCAGATGGAAGTTGCCGGATATTTTCATGATTTAGGGAAACTCGCAATCCCGAACTCGATTCTGGAAAAGCCGGGGAAATTAACGAAAGCAGAATTTGCCGTTATGAAACAGCATACCTATTTCACCTATACGGTTCTGAGTACCATCGGCGGCCTGGGGCCGATTGCGGAATGGGCGGCATTTCATCATGAAAAACTCGATGGTTCAGGCTACCCCTTCCATGTCGCCGCGGACAAGATCAACATCGGCGCAAGAATAATGGCGGTTGCCGATATCTTTACCGCCCTGACGGAAGACAGACCCTATAGAACGGGCATGGAGAAAAAACAGATCAAGGATATTCTGATATCACAAACGGCCAATAACTCGCTCGATGAGCGCATCGTCAATATTCTTTTTGAAAATTTCGATGAGATTTCTACCGAAGTCAAATTGAAGCAGGAAATTTCCAAGGAAGTTTTTGAACGGAAATTTCTAAAAATAAAAAGCCGACCATATCGGCTGAAATCGGCCAGACCGGTCGACTTTTAAATTTACGCGTGGGAACCTGGTTCAGTCGCCGCCCAACTGATACTTTTCCAATTTATAGCGCAGTGTTCCACGCGGCACATTAAGGATTCTGGCGGTCTTGGCGACATTGCCGCCGGTAATCCGAAAAGCCTTCACGACCAGATCCTTTTCCACCTGACCGACGACATCATCCAGCACAATCCCTTCCGGCGGGATCTCAAAACTGAACGGCACCTCGCTCTGCGGCGCTTCGCCCCAGATTTCACGCGGCAAATGCTCGGCACGGATCTGGTTCACGTCGTGCATGATGCAGATCCGCTCAACAACGTTGCGTAATTCACGCACATTTCCCGGCCAGTGATAACGCATCATCAAATCGAGAGCTTCACGGGAAAAACCCTTCATCGGCTTGTTGAATTCCTTGCTGAAACGGAATAAAAAATGTTCGAGCAGGACCGGTACATCTTCCCGTCGATCCCGGATCGGCGGAATGTGGATCGGAAAAACATTGAGTCGATAATAGAGGTCTTCGCGAAATCCTTTACGCTCGATGGAGGATTTGAAATCGGCATTGGTCGCAGCAATAATCCGGACATTGATATCAATGTTCCGGTTACCGCCGAGGCGACGGATTTTACGATCTTCCAGAACCCGCAGCAATTTAACCTGGAGGTTCATATCCATTGCGCCGATCTCATCAAGAAAAATCGAGCCGCTGTCGGCATCTTCAAACAGACCGATTTTCCGCGTTTTTGCATCGGTAAAGGCGCCCCGTTCATGACCGAACAGCTCTGATTCAAGCAGGTTGTACGGCAGTGAGCCACAGTTGATCTCAACAAAAGGCCGTTCACTGCGCGGCGACAGGTTATGAATTGCATGAGCGACCAGTTCTTTACCGGTCCCGCTCTCACCGGTAATCAACACCGTCGCGGTTTCATGCTTGGCAACTTCACGAATCTGGCGGAAAATCTGCAACAGTGCCGGACTGTTGCCGACCATATTGATCCCGACGGCATCCTTCGACAGGTGCTTGACCCGGCGGCGCAAAGTCTGCGTTTCCAGTGCCAGCTTGACAATCAGATGGATGGCGTCAGCTTTAAACGGTTTCTTGATATAATCGTAGGCGCCGATTTTCAGCGCTTCAACGGCACTCTCGACGGTCCCGTAGCCGGTAATGATAATCACCAGAATATCGGGATCGACCTCCTTCATCGCTCGCAGCACATCAAGACCACTGCGACTGCCGAGATTTAAATCGAGCAGCACCAGACTGATTTCCTCTTCACTGACGATCTGCACGGCGGCTTCCGGTGATTCAGTCGACAGAGTCCGAAAACCATCCTCGGCAAGAATCCGTTCCAGATTTTCACGAATGAAAGCTTCATCATCAACGATTAGAATTTTTTCCATGCGGCCGGCTCCTGTTCGTCATATGATATCGGTCAATAGCTCAAATATAGCCACAGACTGTTTCAATAACAAGAAAAATGGCTGTTTTTGACCACTTCCAAGGTCTCCGGCCGCAGAAAGATAATTATTTACAGATTTATGGCCGATAATGGCCAGGTGGGATTTCTTCAGGCGTCATGATCAAGCGGGAGAGAAAAACGCACGGTTGTCCCCTCTCCCGGCTGACTCTCAACATCGATATCGCCACCATGATCGGAGATAATATTGTAACTGATCGCCAATCCAAGCCCGGTCCCCTGCCCTTTCCTGGTATAAAACGGCTCGAAGATCAGCGGGATCTGCTCGGCCGGAATACCGATCCCCGTGTCGCTGACTTCAACACGCAGAGTCCTGTCATCAAGCATAACGACAACCGTCAGCACACCTCCCTCCGGCATGGCATCAAGGGCATTATTGAACAGGTTGAGAAAAACCTGTTTGAGGCGATCTTTATCTATTTTTATTTCCGGCAGATCTGCGGCGGTCTGTTCGCGCAGTTCGACTTTTTGCCGTTGACACTGCTTGCGGATCAGAAACAAGGAGTCCTGCAGAACCGTCTCAATGCTGCCGAGGGCCAGTTGCGGTGCGGGCATTGATGCAAAGCGAAGCATCTCGTTGACCAGTGACTCCAGCCGTTCTATTTCACCAAGGGCACGACGGATCAATTGCTGGTCAACCTCGTTACCGAGCAGTCGATCATGTAGTTCATCCAGCAGCAGACTGACCCCGGTTAACGGATTACGAACCTCATGGGCGATTCCGGCCGACATCCGCCCGAGGGAAGCCAGACGGTCCATCCGTGCCATCTGCTGACGCATATTGACCCGTTCAGTCAGGTCTTCGATCGTCATCAACCAGCCGGCCTGTTGACGAAAGCTCAAAGGAAACAGCGCCAGCCGATAGGTCAGGGGCCGCCCGCTCCGTTCCAGCGGGACATAACACCGATTCGGCTCATGACTTTCGTTTCCGCCGGCAGAAAACCAGCCGTCGAGAACGGTCCTCAACTCCGGCCATTCGCTCAGCAACTGCTGCCAGTCACAATCCTGTTCCGGTCGCTCGATCGCCAGGATAGTACAGGCCGGGCCGTTGACAGAGGTCACCTGACAGCGGTGATTGAAAGTCAGAATACCGCTTTCAACATTCTCAAAAACTGTATCTTTAAAATTTCGCTCACGGATGATTTCCTTGCGCGAAAGGCGTAATGCCTGCAAGGTCCGCAGCAGCCGCCGTCGCCGGTTGTTCAGTTCATCAACCATGGTATTAAAGGACTCCGCCAGCACGCCGACCTCATCACTTAAATTCACGTCAACCCGGGCAGACATGTTGCCACGGATCATCTCGCGGGTCCCCTCGGTTAAAGAGAGCAGCGGGCGGACGATACTGTTGGATAAACTGTAAGCAAAAACAATCACCAGCAGAACGGTCATTGAGATCACCAGCCAGGACTCACTCAGATAATTGCTGATTTCCCGGCGGATCAGCTTCGAGGTCGCCACCGCGGGCTGATGAAAGTATTCCACCTCGGCACCGATGGTGATCCCGCCGAAGATATTATATTTAGCGTAATCTCCCGAGCGGTAAGAGATCGGGGCATAGGCCATGATCTTCTTCGAACCGCCGATGTTGGTGGTGTCGAGAACCCCGGATTCTCCCCGGCGGACGGCTTCTGCGGCGGCTTTGTAGTTCGGATGAATAAAGGCCGCGTCCAGCAGGTTGAACGGCAGTCGGCCAAGGCGTTTATCCTCCTCCGTGGTGTTTTCGGTATAGGCCGGAACCAGCGTCCCATCAGGATCAAAACCGCGGATATCCCAATATTTAGGGTGAGCAATGGTCCATCCCTGATCATCAAACATAAAAGCGTAGTTGCCGCTGGCGTATGACGGAAAAACAACATAACGCTCTTCGGTCGGCGAAATATGCTGGGTAAACTCCATCAGATGACGATGATCGAGAGACAGGACCACAACCCCCTTGAACTGCTGATCCCGATAGATCGGAGTTGCAAACCGGACGACACCGCGATAAGGCGCACCCTGCACCGCTTCCAGGGGAGTTTCCGCCCCTTGCAGCTGTTCATCGCGGCTGACATACCAACCGTTCAAATGTGAAACCCAGACCCCCCCCGCCGGCAAACGGGCTGCCTGTTGGAAATAATCTTCATTTTTGTAGGTTGTCTGTCGTGGATCGGCAACGTTTCTCAGTTCGGCCGAGGGCCGACCGGCAACAATCCGGATCTGTTCCCGGCCACTGGCATCGATGTAAGCCAGTTCACTGTAAAGCAGCACCTTTTCGCGTACTTCTACCGGTTTATCATTGCTGCCACGGCGGTACCAGAGCATCCGTTGATGACCCCAGCTGAAATCGAGGTAGGAACTCTCCAACACCGGCAGCAGGGCTAAATCCCGCAAATCCCCTTCGACCTCATACAGAAAGGAGCTGACCTGACGCGCCACCATATCGGCACGTAATTCAAGGGCCTCTGCCACCTGAGAATCAAGGGCTTCCGTGGTTCGCTGTCGTAACAGGTCCTCCACCAGGCGTAAACTGTGCTGAGAATTGACAAACAACAGAACGAGCGGCAGTAACGACAGCAGCAGAAAGGCGCCAAGCACCTTTTTATGCAGGTTGATACGAAACATGTTGCGGATTATAGCGGAATTCAATTGCTGAGCATAGGGAACGAAAATCGGGAGTGGAAAAGAGAGTGTCACGAGGGTCCCCCCAGGAGGAGGAAATAGAAAGGCGACCTCTCGTGACCGGTCTGTCTACA
>JAADGW010000111.1 GCA_013152145.1 Deltaproteobacteria bacterium | reverse complement strand
TGGGAGTGGCCTTGATTGCCGGCATCCGGGCGAAGTTGGAAAATTCATTGACCAGGTTTTTCAGTTCATCGACCTGGCGGCTGATCATCTGTGTGCATTCATCAAAAACCGTATCTTCTGATGAAAAACGGTCCAGGTAACGCCGTCGCAGCCGTTGCGCAGAAAGCTGAATCGGGGTGAGCGGGTTTTTGATTTCGTGCGCAATGCGTCTCGCCACTTCACGCCAGGCCGCCATTCGCTGGGCTTTGAACAGCTGGGTCAGATCATCAAAAACGACGACTGTGCCCATGAAGTTGTCCTGTTCATCACGCAGTGTTGTCAGGTTGACGAGCAGGGTGTATTTGTCATTGCCGATCGGCAGGCTTAACTGCTGCCGGACGGTGCCTTTTTCTGAATAGAACAATTCTTTGAGCAGCTCCATGATCTGGGGAAGATAGGTTGCCGGGATGACCTCACGAAAATCTCTGCCGAGCACCCTTGCGGCTTTAAAATGCAGCAGATTTTCCGCTGACTTGTTAACCGTGGTCAGGCGCCCGTAACGATCGATCGAAATGACCCCGGCGGTAACGTTCGCCAGGACGATTTCCATGTAGTTGCGCCGGCGGTCCAGTTCCAGGTTGGAATCCTGCAATCCCTGATTGGCAGCCTCAACCTCGATTCGTCCCTGACGCAGATCGGCAGTCATCTTATTGAAGGCTATCACCAGAGTGCCGATCTCATCGGTGCTGCGGGTTTCCAAGGTTATATCCAGATCGCCCGAAGCGACCCGGCTGGTCGCTGTAGCCAGTTCCTGAATCGGGACAGTGATGCCGCGGGCCAGGTGAAACCCGAACCAGGTGGCCAGAAAGATGATAATCAGGGCAATCAGCAGCAGAACCACGACGTAGCTCTGCTGGATTTGTCCCTTGATCGACTTGGTGGTTTTGTACTGCTCAACCGATGCGGCAATTTCTTTCATTTTGTTGATCAGCGAGTAGGGAACGTAGTAATTCACCACCACCACGCCGACAATATCTTTTGGATTCCAGTTCGATTTGACCGGAACGATGCCGCGGATCAGGTCGGCCTTACCGACCGGCGTGATCTGGGAAAAACGGATCCCCTGCAAGCCTTCGCGAACCGGGTCGGAGGTCGCTGAAGTTATCTCAATGATCGGCAGCTTGGGATTCGCGACCCGCACCAGCTCTTCGTTGGTTGCTGAAAATACTTCAACAATGCCGAGATTATATTCCTCCTGTTTGGTTTTAATCAGTTTCTTCAGCTGAGGAAGGTTTTCTTCGTTCAGCAGCTTGTCCTGTTGAATCCGTTGGGCCAGCTGATCTGCATAATAAAGGGCGTTGGCCTCCGAATTGCGGTAGTAGGTCTGAGCAACATCGAGTGATTCATCAAGGGCTTTTTCAACCTGATTGTTGAACCAGTTATCGATACTGTTACTGATAAAACCGGCAGAAACAAAAAACAGCAGCATGGTCGGGATGAGTGACAGCGCAATAAAAGCGCCGACCAGCTTGCTGCGCAGTTTTGCTCCCGGGACTCCGCGGCGACGATCCAGCAGCAGTTTGAAAAGGTTGCGGAAGATCAGGAACAGGAACAGCAGGACCAGCAGGATATTCAGGTTGATCAGCGCCAGGGCGATAATGCTGTTGCTGATCGGCAGTTGTGATGTCAGGCCGAGCAGGCGGGTTTCCAGTTGTGGGATGAGAACCAGCAGCAGGAGAACCAGCAGCAGCAGAATCCACTCGCGAGGTTTGCGGTGGCTCTTCTCTGGACTTGTATCGGCAGCTGGTTCGGTATGCATCAAAAGGGTCCCTGTGGCATTACAATAGTAGAAAAACTGATTTTATTGAATGCATAGAGACAACACAAGCCTGTCATCGTTGAATTGTAACAGAACGGCAATAAAAAAGGCAGCCAGTCGGCTGCCTTGGGGTGTGGCAAGTGACTTATGCTTTGCTCCAGGCCAGGTCGACGGCAAAGGTTCTGGCGTTGGCCCGCTGTGCTTCTCGCAGACTCTGCTCACTGAATTCAACATAAGACCAGTGGGCCGGGTTGTCGAGTATCGTCCGGACCATTTTGGCATTCAGGTCATGCCCTGCTTTAAAGGCCCGAATGTGACCGAGGAGCGGATGGCCGAGGAGACTGAAATCACCGAAAGAATCAAGAATTTTATGCCGCACGAACTCATCCTGAAAGCGCAGGCCCTCCGGATTCATGACGCCGTCATTGTCGATGACCACGGCGTTTTCGAGCGAACCGCCGCGAGCCAGCCCGTTAGCTTTGAGGTATTCGACCTCATGCAGGAAACCGAATGTCCTGGCCGGGGCGATCTCTTTGCAGAAACTCTCGGTGCTGAACTTCATGCTGTGTTGCTGGACCGAAACGGCGGGATGGTCAAAGGCAATGTCGAAGGTAATGCGGAAGAAACGGGAGGGGATGATGCTGATCCTTTTTTCTCCCTCGATGATTTCCAGCGGTTTCCGGATGGCGATAAACTTGCGACTGGTGCCGAGAGTTTTAATCCCCACCCGCTGGATTTCACGGATAAAAGGAGCCGAGCTGCCATCCAGCACCGGTACCTCCGGGCCATCGATGTCAACGTGCAGGTTGTCGATGCCGAACGCTGCCAGGGCGGCCATAAAATGTTCAACGGTGGAGATGCTGACACCCCGACAACCGAGAACCGTTGCCATGCGGGTATCTACGACATTCTCCGAGCAGGCCTTGATGTCGACGGTCTGCTCACCATCAAAGTGATGGAAAATAATTCCGGTGTTGACGGTTGCCGGGCGTAATTTAAGGTTGATCCGTGCACCGGAGTGTAAGCCGATTCCCGAAATTGCGGTGCTGCTTTTGAGGGTGCGTTGAAGAATCATCTATCAGTCCAATCGATTTATAATAATTACATCGAACCTCACTCATGCAAAGAACTTGCCACTCTTTGCCAAATTTCAACTGTCTGTATTTGCAGGAATATTTTGTTATTGTGAGAATGGAGAGTCAATATTGTTGCAGTGCTGCACAAATTTTCCTGTCGCTGTTGTGCCGGTGGTGCCACAGCTTGGCCGAGTTACATGCGTCCTGAACGGAGAATAGCAATGGCCAGGCCGAAACCGAGGATACCGGCAAAGGTGTAACCGATCAACCCCAGTATCGGGAAGCCGAACAGGATGGGGCCTTTGTCAGTCTGCATAATCAATGATGAGCCGATGATCAGCGCTGCAATCACCATGCTGAAGGAGACGCGGTTGGTCGATTTGTCAATATTGGTAATCAGGTGTTCGAGCCCGCGATGTTCCAGATCAATTTTAAACTTGTTGCGATTGACCCGGTTGATAAATTCTTTGATATCTGTCGGCAGACTTTTGCCGAGTGACTGATAGGAGTGCAGTGTTCTGGCCAACTCTTTTGAAATATTGGCTGGCGAATAGCGTTCTCTAACAATTCTTTCGGTAAAGGGCTGTAGCTGTTTGACCATGTTGAAGCTGGGGTTCAGTTGCCGACCGATACCCTCCATGGCAATCAGAGCCCGCGCCAGCAGCATCATGTTGGAGGGGAATTTTATTCTGTGTTCAGTGAGAATCTCAATAAAATCAACCAGCAGTTTGCCGACTTTCAGATCTTGCAGCAGAATATCATAGTAATCGTCGATGAATTCATTAAGGTCTCGTTTCAGGCTTTTCAGATTGGGTTCATCGTGAAGTTCACCGGAGTAGAGCAGCTGCGAAATAATATGGTCGACATCACGACGTAAAACCGAGAGCAGTAACTCGGTCAGTTGTAACTTGAGATCTTCATCAAGGCGGCCGACCATACCGAAATCGAAGATACAGATAACGTTTCCCGGCAGAATGTGTAAGTTCCCCGGGTGTGGGTCGGCATGAAAAAAGCCGTGGATGAAAACCTGTTTCAAAAAGGAATCTGCTCCCGTTCGGGCAATCTCTTCGAGATCGTAGCCCGCCTGTTGCAGCTCTTTTATTTGTGATATTTTGATGCCGGACAGATATTCCAGGGTTAAAACGCTGTGGCCGGAAAACGGCCAGAAAACTTTCGGGATGCGGACCGTCGGGTCGTTGGCAAAATTGGCCGAGAAGCGTTCGATCGTGCGCCCTTCACGGGCAAAGTCGAGCTCACGATTGATGGTGCGGCGAAACTCTTTCACCAGCCCGATCAGATCGTACATATCGCCACCCGGAAGATGCTTGTCGACCAGATAAGCCAGCCCCATCAGGATGTCGATATCGGTCTCGATTACTTTTTCAATGTCTGGGCGGCGAACCTTAAAAACCACCTGTTCTCCGGTTTTCAAGGTGCCGCGGTGGACTTGGGCAATACTGGCCGTGGCCAGTGGTGTTTGTTCAAAATGACTGAACAGCTCTTCGACCGGCCGGCCAAGTTCACGATGGATCTGAGCCTGGACCTGCTCAACGTCGACTTGCGGGACCCGGTCCTGGAGTTTCTGCAACTCTTTCAGATACTCACTGGGGATGATATCGGGGCGAGTCGAAAGCAGTTGGCCGAGCTTGATAAAGGTCGGCCCCAGTTCCTCCAGGGCTAAACGCAATCGTTCCGGTTGTGATAAGCGCTCCAAGTCTCGCGATGCTGTTCCGAGCGAGACAATCCGTTTGCCCAATTCGAGGTAGTAATCGATATTGAGCTGCTCCACAATGTGGCCAAATCCATAATTAATAAGAATACCTAGGACTTGGCGATATCTCTTGAGAGATCTGATGTTCCGGTTGATCCGGGTGAAAGGTAACATGGGATTGATGTCAGTGGCCTATTTACTCAAGGCTTTCAGATGCTTTTCCAACTCGGCCACTTTTTTCTTGAGTCCGGAGAACTCTGCTTCCGTAATAATGCCGACTCGTTCACAGGCTTTTTTCACCTCTTCGCGGGCCAGCTCCTCCAGGCGTTGCTGGTTCTCCTTGGCGGCCTCCTGCAGCTTGTCCAACAGTTTCTTGCCCTCATCCTCAGAAAGATTGAGTTTCTCTTTCAGTTCGTCGATCAGTTCCTCCGCTTTTTTTTGCGTTAAAGACACGACACCGATCCCGGTCAGTAGAGTTTTTTCGATAATCTCCAGCATCTTGACCTCCTCATAAACAAGCAGTGAAAATTGAAAAACCTGTAAAATTATAACAGCTTCTGCTGTGTGTTCAATTGCTGAAAAAGTGCCGGCCCGTGGTGCGTGGAATCAGCCCGCCGGATTTTTTGGTGCGTAGCGATCTTTTTCTGAATAGATGCAGCCACAGTACTGCTGGCGATAAAGTCCCATCTGTTTGGAAATCCGGATCCCCTCGTTCCAGCCGCAGCGAAAATCCTCATCATGGAAGGTCAGGCCATACTCTTCGGCGAGCTGTTGGCCAAAGGCCACGATCTCCTGGTGTTTCTGGTAGCGGGAGTACAGCAGCGTTGTGGTAAAGCCCTCGAAACCCTGGCGATGTGCTTCTTTGGCGGTTGCCGACAGCCGCGACCGGTAGCAGTGTTCGCAGCGATTTTCCGGATTCTGAGCCACTGCGGCAAGAAACTCCTCCAGCCGGTACTCCTCATCAAAGGTTACCGGCAGCTTGACTTTTTCGGCATACTCGCGGGTGGTTTCCAGACGTTTGCTGAATTCCTGATAGGGGTGAATATTATAATTGGAGAAAAAACCGGCCAGCTGGTGGTTCTGTTCCTGTTCACGCAGCACCTTGACCGGGTAGATGGCGCAGTTGGCACAGCAGATATGTAACAGAATCCGCATCTTCGGGCTCCAGAATAGGGTGAGCAGTTCACGAACCTGCAGAATGGTGCAAAGAGCCGCAGCTGTCAATTGTTAGCAACGGAATGTTTGGAATTAATACGATGGCAGCTTCGGCAATTTCGGCAGCTTCAGTTTTTTCCATACCTTACTGGTCAGCTTTCCGGCATCCTTGGGGTTCTGTAAAAGGCTGTGGCAGTGGCTGCTCAGTTGCTTGTACAGCTGGCTCATATCCTGCCAGTAATGTTGTTGTAGCAAGGCCAGCTGCTGTCGGTCGAGTGGCAGATCAACTTTGGTCTTTCCCAGCGCAGAACAGAGCAACAGCGCATTGGCCAACTCTTCACCATAAACCAGCAGCGTCTGTCCGGCAGCATCTTCAAGTTCAATTTCACCGAGTAATTCTCTTTTAACCGTTAACGGCGGAGTCAGGCGATAGGTCGCCATATCCGGTTGCTCGAGAAAATAGAGATATTGCTCAGGGAAGGTCGGAATCCCTTCTTTGAGCAATTGCTGCACCAGCTCTTGCTGGAGTTTTTTATCAGAGACCCTGGTGGGAGTGGTTTGCTTCCGTTTGTTTTCCGGGACTTCAAGACAATCGATCGCCGGGATCTGCAGCAGCGTGGCGAGCAATCGATCTGCGTCGACCTGTTGTTCGTTTCCAACCGCCCGGCTTGCCCGGTTGATCTCCCTGAGGTGCAGGTTGTCCGGGCGCGGCCAGGCTCCCCGGGCTTCGAAAGTTGCATTCTCAGCTGCCGGTAAGGGAGGACCGAGGATTTGTTCGAAAAGTTGCCAGAGACTGCTTTGCATGTAGATCTGCATTCCGGCACCGGCTTGTTTGTCCAGCGGTTCTTTGTCGGTCCAGAGCAGTTTGTCATCCAGCAACCGGTAGATCTCCGCAGGCAGGTACAGGGCCAGCAGCAGCTGATTACGGAACAGCAAGAGCTCCGTTGTGTACGGCAGGGGTCTTGTTTCTTCGGCGAGGACAACGTTGGTTGGTACTTCCTGCCGCGTTGCAGGAATCAGTTGCAGGGAGATCAACTCATCCTCAAGCGGGGTTACCTGTTGAACAGAATAATTTTCCTGCAGCAGGGGCCAGAAAGCTTCTGCCGGTGAGCTCTGTAGTGCTGCGCGAGGCAGGGTCAGCTGGAGTTTCTGCTGGTTTTTAGCCAAACCGAGCAGGTGGATCAGCTCCCAGAACCAGAGCGGTTTGTCACCGCCGATACGAAAGCGTCGATTTGGCCAGGAGGTCCGCAGTAAGGTGGCAAACTGATGGCGCTCTGTTGTTGACAACAGCCGCTGATGGGTCAATACGCCGTTGATCGACAGGTCGGTGCGATCATTGAGCTCCAGCTGGAACAGGTTGCCGAGTACCAACTCCTGCGGTGGCTGGCGTAACAGGTCTTGCTGTAATCCTATGGCGGCCAGCAATGCCGGTGAGTCCGAGAGAATCAGCTGTGCGGTGGTGCAAAGAGCCGGGTATTGCGGATAGAGCAGAACATCGGCTTGTGGGAGGGGGGCTCGTTGCGTTGGATACCAGCCTGCAATCAGCTGCTGGATGCCGGCAATGGCGCGTTGTTCAGGTTGCCGCCACGCCAGTTGCCGCAGACGCAACTGTAAATGGTGAAAACAGACCGCCGCTTCGTGCGGCAACGGCGGTGGTGCGGCGGTTACGCTGAGTGACAGCGCAGCTCTGAGCGGCTCTGGAAGTTGCGGCAGAGAGAACTGTACCGCCAGCTCAAATTTTTCCGGCAGAATCGCTGACTGCAACTGCTGATGCCAGAGCAGACCCAACAGCTGCAGCAATAACAGCCGATCGGCTTCGTATGCCAACTGATCGGCATCTGCCGACCTGCTCAGCTCTTCAGTTGCCCGCTGGCTGCGGTAGCTGTTGACCAGCGGCGGCAGGGCCAGATCCAGGGTGATCTGAAACAGGTTGTGCAGATAGCAGGGGGAGAGCTCATTTGCCGGGACCAGGCCGACGACCGCCAGCAACTTGAGTGTTTCCAGCAGTTCGCCGAGCAGATGCCGGAAACCGTCAGGGTGATCAGCCTGTTCAAGGTTGAATTGCTGGTGCTGGTGCGGACCGTCGCTTTCACACTGCCAGATACGGACCTGTTTGCTCTCCCAGGTGACAAAGTGTTTCAGTCCCA
>JAADGW010000005.1 GCA_013152145.1 Deltaproteobacteria bacterium | reverse complement strand
TTTACAGGGTAAAAAGTAACCGGGGAAATTTTCGGGGCAGCCGGATTGCGTGGCACTCTCCACAGATTTCGTAGTCAAACGGAAAATGGCGGCCCACTGCAGGTCGCCATTTTTTTAACCGGATTGTCGCGCTGAATTTACTTGCCCCACTTCTGCCTGATCCGCTGCACAGCGGTTTCGACGTTGGTGCGTTCGCCGAAGGCGGAGAGCCGGAAGTAGCCCTCGCCGCTTGGACCGAAGCCGCTGCCGGGGGTGCCGACCACCAGGCATTCGTTCAGCAGTTTGTCGAAGAAGTCCCAACTGCTCATCCCTTGCGGCGTTTTCAGCCAGATGTATGGAGCGTTGACGCCACCGAAACATGTGATCCCGGCGGCGCTTAATCCTTCGCGGATAATCCGGGCGTTCTCCATGTAGTAATCGATGATCTCTTTGACCTGCGCCCAGCCTTCGTCGCTGTAAACCGCGGCCGCGGCTTTTTGCACCGGATAGGAGACGCCGTTGAACTTGGTACACTGGCGGCGGTTCCAGAGCTTGTTGAAGCTGTATTGCTCCCCCGCTTCGGTTGTTCCCAGCAACTCCTCCGGAATGACGGTCAGTCCGCAGCGCACCCCGGTGAAACCGGCAGTTTTGGAGAAGGAGCGGAACTCGATGGCACAGCGCTTGGCCCCTTCAATTTCATAGATCGAGTGGGGCACATCGGCTTCGGTGATAAAGGCCTCGTAGGCCGCATCGAACAGGATCACCGCATCGTTTTCGATGGCGTAATCGACCCAGGCCTTGAGCTGCTCTTTGCTGGCGACGGTGCCGGTCGGATTATTCGGCAAGCAGAGGTAAATGATGTCGACCTTCTCGCTCGGGATGTCCGGGGTGAAGCCGTTCTCTTCGGTGCAGGGCATGTAGACCAGCCCGTCGTAATACCCCTTGTCATTGATCCGGTCGCTACGACCGACCATAACATTGGTGTCATTGTAGACCGGGTAGACCGGATCGCTGATGGCGACCCTGTTGCTGAGATCGAAGATATCGAGGATGTTGGCGCTGTCGCATTTTGAACCGTCGGAGATAAAGACCTCGGAGTTTTTCAGCGTGACGCCGAGCGGTTTATAGGCCCGCTCGATAATCACCTGGGAAAGCCAGTCGTAACCCTGCTCCGGTCCATAGCCGTGGAAACTGTCCCCCCTGGCCATGTCATCAACCCCGTCGTGAAAGGCCTTGAGGACCGCCGGAACCAGCGGTTTGGTGACATCGCCGATGCCCAGTCGAATGATCTCGGCAGCTGGGTTGGCCCGGGTAAATTCAGTGACGCGGCGGCTGATTTCCGGGAACAGGTAGCCGGCCTGCAGCTTCAGATAGTTACTGTTGATACGTGCCATTGTTGCGATCTCCTGATTCGATTATCTGTTGAGCAAAGAGCGGCCCGATGGTCAGGCCGCTCCGTCATCTGTCACAGTTTTGGAGGTACCGGCTTTAACCGGCTTTTTGTTGCAACCACTCTCCGGCGTTTTCAATGTCCTTGCCGAGACCGTGGAAGGTTTCACAGCCGGAAATAAACAGAACGGACGCGATCAGCAGCAGGGCCAGAATACGTTTCATTTTTTTCTCCTTGATTTGATGATCCTGCCGCCGGTTATTTTAATTCCAGGACATCCTGCATGTCATAAAGACCGGGGCTCTTGTCCTGTAACCACTGGCAGGCACGAACTGCACCGCGGGCGAACATGTCGCGGCTCATGGCGCGGTGACTGATTTCGATCCGCTCACCCATGCCGATAAAATAGACGGTGTGCTCACCGACGATATCCCCGCCGCGCACCGTCTGCATGCCGATTTCCTGCTTGCTCCGCTCGCCGCACATCCCCTCGCGGTGATAGTTGGCGACCTGGTGGTAATCGCGGCCGAGGGTTTCGGCAACCACTTCACCCATGCGGACCGCGGTACCGGAGGGGGCATCCTTTTTTTTGTTGTGGTGCAGTTCGACCACCTCGACATCAAATTCATCGCCGAGAATTCTGGCCGCTTCTTTGAGCAGTTTAAAACAGGCGTTGACACCGACACTCATGTTCGGGGCCAGCACCACCGGGATTTTTTCAGCAAACTTTGCTACTGCGGCGCGCTGCTCCGGGGTGAACCCGGTTGAGCCGCTGACCACCAGTTTACCCAGTTCGGCGCAGACGGCCAGGTTCTGCAGGGTGACATCTGGGAAGGTGAAGTCGATCAGGACGTCTGCGTCAGCCATGACGACGGCCAGATTATCGTTGATCTTGACTCCCAGTTCCCCGGCCCCGGCAACCAGCCCGGCGTCCATGCCGATTTGTGGATGCCCGGGACGTTCGACGGCGCCGGTCAGTTTCAGCCCTTCAGCTTCGAGTACTGCGTGGATCAGGCGTCCGCCCATGCGACCGGCGGCGCCGACAATTGCTACGTTCATGTCTGTTCCTCAATCCAGCGGGTGGAAAAATAGACTTTTCCCCTCCTTTTGCGGGAGGGGACAGATTAATCAGATCAACTCATGCTGACGCAGAATCGCCTGCAGTTTCTCCAGGGTGGCGGCCTGCATCGGTACCAGCGGCAGGCGCACATCGGCCCGGCATTTGCCCATCAGCGCGGCGGAGGTTTTCACCGGCACCGGGTTGCTTTCGATGAACATCGCCTGATGCACCTCGAGCAGTTGCAGGTGCAGTTTGCGGGCGTCGTCCCACCGGTCCTGCTGGATTGCCGTGACCATCGCCTTGACCTGCTTCGGCATGATGTTGGCGGTTACCGAGATGATCCCCTTGGCACCGCAGGCCATCAGCGGCAGGGTGAGGAAATCGTCACCGGAGAGGACATCGATCTTGTCTCCGGCTCGGGCAATGATTTCGCTGGCCTGGGTGATGTCGCCGGAGGCTTCCTTGATGGCGACGATATTGTCGAACTCGGCCAGGCGGATCGTGGTTGCGGCGGTCACGTTCATGCCGGTGCGGCCCGGAACGTTGTAGAGCACCTGCGGCAGGGCAACGCTTTGCGCGATTGTCCGGTAGTGCTGGTAGAGGCCTTCCTGAGACGGTTTATTGTAGTAGGGGGAGACCAGCAGCAGACCGTTGGCACCCATCTCTTTGGCATGCTGGGAGATGGTGCATGCCTCGGCGGTGGCATTGGAACCGGTCCCGGCGATGACCGGAATCCGTTTGTTGACTTGTTCGATACAGGTTTTGATGACCCGGTTGTGTTCTTCATAGCTCAAGGTGGCCGATTCACCGGTGGTTCCACAAGGGACGATGACATCGGTGCCGTTTTCAATCTGGAATTCGATCAGCTGGCGGTAGCTTTCCTCATCAAAGTTCCCCTCGGCATCGAACGGGGTAATGATGGCAACCATAGATCCGTGAAACATAGTCTCTCCTCTGTCTGTGAGCGGCTGCTGTCGACCGCTTACAAGCGTGCTGTTGTCTCTCTACAATACCGTGAAAATGCAATTAATCTGCCGCTTGAGACGGCACAGAATAATCCGTATAGCTAGCATACCGTCGTGGGAAAGTAAAGCACCCGCGGCACGGTTGAATGTCGATTTCGGCCTGTTTGTCAGGGGCTTGAACGGTTCTCAGATTCCCGCTTTCGGGATGACGTTCAACTCGGGGGTGGCAAGCCCTTCGAGTTGCTGAGTGCCCCGTTTGACCAGCGCCCGGACCCGGTAGTAGTAGCGGCTGCCGTTGTTGAGGCTGAAATCTTCGAAGCTCAGCTGCTGTAACGGTTGCGGGTTGATCGGGTAGAAACTGCTGCCGCCATCGAGCCGCCGGTAAAGTTGATAGCCGAGCAGGGTGTCACCGTCCGGCAGGGACGGCGGTTGCCACTGCAAAAGCGCGGAACGGTCTTGTGGTGTGACCCGGAACTGTTGCGGGGCCGGCACGGCCTGCCGGCAGGTCTGGCGCAGAATCACCGGTTTGCCGAGCTGCCCCTCGAGGTTGCGGGTCACCAGTTTGTATTGATAGCCGATCCCCGCCTGCACCTGCAGGTCGTAGAGCAGATAGCGCGGCCCGACCTGCAGGGCCGGTTTCGGCAGTTGCGGATTGATGCTGGCCAGCAGCGTCGAACGGTCGAAGCACTCCGGGCAGTCATTCTCGGGATCGAAGGTCATGCGGTAAATATCGACTACCGGCGGCTGCTGGAGTGGGCTGCCGTCCAGATTCCGCGTCGGCAGCTGCCAGCCGAGCAGCAACGCATCGCCCTGCTGGCGCAGTTCCGCTGCGCTCACCGATCCGGGCAGCGGCACCTCCAGCGGGCGGACCGGACCTTTGTTGCCGCAGGCGGTGAGGATGAAAAAAATGCTGAGCAGGACACAAGATTTAAGTGTACGCATGACAGTTCCCGTCGTCGCAAATCCCCCATCAGGAGGGAGGGAAGAGTTCATTCCGGTGGTCATTTTTTCAACCGGGCCAGCTCCCGCTCGACCGCTTCGCGGGCGGTGCCGCCGGTGGCCTTGCGGGCGTTGACCGAGGCCTCGAGGGTGACGTAATCGTAGATATCCGCTTCGATCAGATCCGAGAATTCCTGAAATTCGGCCAGACTCAACTCCGGGATAGCCTTGTTATTCTCGACGCAGAAACGCACGGTTTTGCCGACCACCTCATGGGCCTGGCGGAAGGGCAATCCCTTGCGCACGCAGTAGTCGGCGACGTCGGTGGCGGTGGAGAAACCGCGCGCCGCGGCGATCCGCATGTTGTCCCCTTTGACCTTCATCTTGGCGATCATGGCGGCAAAAACTTTCAGGCTGCCCTTGATCGTGTCGATGCTGTCGAAGAGCGGTTCCTTGTCTTCCTGCATGTCCTTGTTGTAGGCCAGCGGCAGTGATTTCATCAGGGTCAGCAGGCTCATCAGGTTGCCGTAGACCCGGCCGGTTTTGCCGCGCACCAGTTCCGGCACATCGGGGTTTTTCTTCTGCGGCATGATCGAACTGCCGGTGCAGAAGGCGTCGCTCAGTTCGATGAAGTTGAAGTCGGCTGAAGACCAGAGAATCAGCTCTTCCGACAGCCTCGACAGATGCATCATCAGGATACTGGCGAAACTGCAGAACTCGATGGCAAAATCACGATCGGAGACACTGTCGAGGCTGTTGCGGGTGACCCCGTCGAAACCGAGCTGCTCGGCCACCCATTCGCGGTCGATGTTGAAGGTGGTGCCGGCCAGGGCTCCGGCGCCGAGCGGCATGACATTGAAACGGGCGCGCAAATCCCGCAGTCGTGAGATGTCGCGGGCGATCATTTCCCGGTAAGCGAGCATGTGGTGGCTGTAGAGCACCGGCTGCGCGGTCTGCAGGTGGGTATAGCCGGGCATGATGATCGCGAGATTTTCCTCGGCCTG
>JAADGW010000025.1 GCA_013152145.1 Deltaproteobacteria bacterium | reverse complement strand
TTCCCAATTCGACGGAACCATCGAGGTTTTTGAACTCACGCCGGTCCCAGACCTTGACCGCCCGGCGGTGGCGGGACTCCTCCTGGCCGATGCGGATGCCTTCGGGGTTGTAGCCGTAGGCCCCGAACGGGGAACGGCCGCCGGTGCCGATCCACTTGCTGCCGCCCTGATGGCGTTCCTTCTGCTCGGCCAGTCTTTTCTTCAGGGTTTCCATCAGCTTTTCAAAACCGCCGAGGGCTTCGATCCGGGCCTTCTCTTCTTCGGAGAGGACCAGCTCGGAGAGTTTGCGGAGCCATTCTTCAGGGATATGGGCCTCGATCTCTGCTCCGAGATCGGTGATGCCGTCAAAATACCGGGCAAAAACCCGGTCGAATTTGTCGAAGTGTGCCTCGTCCTTAACCAGACAGAGGCGCGCCAGATAGTAAAAATCCTCAACACTGCCCCAGACAACCTGCTGATCGAGGGCTTCGAGCAGGCTCAGATACTCGCGAATAGTGACCGGGACTTTGGCCTGTTTCAACTGCAGAAAAAAATCGACCAGCATAATATTGAAGCTTTCAGAAACTTAAGGTTTGCCACCAAGGCGCCAAGAAAAACAAGTTTAACGGAGAGACGCGAAGAAGCTGAGACGGAGAGAAAAACCATTAATTTTGGTTTTAAGCTTTGGGCAAAGAGCCCTCAGAATTTCTCTGCGTTCTCTCCCTCTCTCCACCTCTGCGTTAAAAAGCCTTTGCCTTTCTTGGCGCCTTGGTGGCTAAAGGTTTGGTTGTCAACGTCCGCGCCGGGTCATGCCGACCAGCCGTTCGAACAGACCCAGATCCTGCTCATTTTTCAGCAGCGCACCGTGCAGCGGTGGAATCACTTTGGCGGCCTGTTTGCTCTGCAGAACCTCAGCCGGGATATCCTCGGCGACCAGCAGTTTGAGCCAGTCGAGCAGTTCGGAGGTGGAGGGTTTCTTCTTCAGACCGGGGACTTCGCGCATGCCGAAGAAGGTTTCGAGGGCACTTTTAAGCAGGTTTTTTTTGATCCCCGGATAGTGAACCTCGACAATCTGCTCCATGGTTTCGGCTTCGGGAAAGCGAATGTAGTGGAAGAAACAGCGCCGTAAAAAGGCGTCGGGCAGCTCCTTTTCGTTGTTGCTGGTGATGATGATCACCGGCCGGTTTTGGGCCTTGATCAACTGCCGGGTTTCATAGACGTAAAACTCCATGCGGTCGAGTTCCTGCAGCAGATCGTTGGGGAACTCAATATCAGCCTTGTCAATCTCGTCGATCAGCAGCACGGCCCGCTGCTCCGACTCGAACGCCTCCCACAGTTTACCCTTGACGATGTAGTTGCCGATGTCGTGGACGCGTTCATCGCCAAGCTGTGAATCGCGCAGCCGCGAGACCGCATCATATTCGTACAGGCCCTGATTGGCCTTGGTGGTCGACTTGATATGCCACTGAAACAGCGGCATGTTCAGGCTTTTTGCCACCTCTTCAGCGAGCATGGTTTTGCCGGTGCCTGGTTCACCCTTGATCAGCAGCGGTCGGCCCAGAGTGATAGCGGCATTCACCGCCAGGTTCAGATCATCGGTTGCCACATAAGAATCGGTTCCAGTAAATTTCATGATTATCCTGTTGGTTATTTGATGTCATCCTTGCTGGGACAACCTGCTAGAAATCATCCAGCCGCAGCGTAGCTGCGATCTGATCACGTTGTAAGGGGTCGACACCGGCAGCGTCTGCATAGTGCTTCCAGTTTGCGACGACCTGTTTAACCTCGGCAATGATTTTCTCCGCCCGGCCCCGTTTCAGCGCAGCCGCCCGGGCACAGGCTTTAAAATCGTCCAGCGTAAAGTTGGTCCGTTTGCTGTTGATGGTCATCTGATGGCTGTTCGTCCAGCTGCCTGCCGGGTTGTAGCTGTAGGTTATATCGAATGCCGGCGACAGCGACCAGCGGCCCGATTTATCCATCAGAAAAGCGATGTTTTTGACATGGTCATCCTGATTGCGGGCAACGACGTTGAACACCATGCGGCGAAACTGCTCCTCGACGGCACTCATCGGTAAACCCAGCTGGCGTATGACCAGCAAAGCTTGTTCATAGCTGTAGGCACCGGCCAGATTGAAATCGTAATGGGCCAGCGCACCAAGGGACTGCATGTGCAGTTTTCTGCCGCCCGCGAGCCGGTCAAAGCGCCGGGCCATGAAATGCCGTCGGCCGTTTTCCTCAAACAGACGGCAGTCGCTGATAGCGATCCCGCAGTCCTTTGCCATACGATAATAGGCGTACTCGATCACGCCGTAGCCTTGCGGATCTTCGAGTTCCTTGTCGCGGTTTCCCCTGACCCCGTCAAATTTAAGCAGCCAGTATTCAAAACCTTCATCGGCCGCGATCTGGCCGGAACGCACCTCGTTGGTTGTCGGATTCCAGGCGATCACCGCCTTGGCGCGGGCGCCGCCGGCCGATGTGCCGACCCGCAGAATATCGTTGAGTGCCCGTTCTTTGCTGCCGACGGTGAATGAAACCTGCAGGCCGTTACGTTGCAACAGCAGCTCCGAGGCCAGCTCGACCAGCTGATCAATCTGGATCCGGTTGGCTTTGCGGGCTTTCGGCCCGATTGCGGGGACGAATTCCAGCGCGCCCATGCCTCTTTCGCCCGTATAGCACAGCCGTTCAACCGCGTTGAACGAGTCCGGCTGTCGTCCCCGGGTGGCCAGCCAGGTGTTGATCAGGGCGTTGCCGAATCTGTCCGGCAGGGAGTCCGCCAGTAATCCGGGCAGACCGTGAAAGGTCTGTCGGGATAATTCGGGGAAGCGATAGATGTGTGTCGCCAGCGGCATGACCAGCGGAGAAAGTTCGATACCGCTTTGCGCAAAGGCCGGATCGTACTCGAACGCCGCCACCTCGTCGCCGTCGGCCAGTGAGACCGCGCCGATGGTCCGTCCCCAGAGTCTGACCTCGGCCAGCGTGGTCATGAGTCTTCACTCCAGCTCCAGGGGTGGTCAGCCGACTCTGGATGACGCCGTTTCGTGGCCCGTTGTCTGCGCTTGCCTTTGCGTTTGAGCAGATCAATCGGTCCCGGTGCAGTTTCAGGCAGCAGCAGCTCCAGCCCGGGCAGCAGATCGAGCACCCGAAAAATACGGATCATGCTCGACATCTGTGCCGAGTGCCCGGCTTCGATCCGCTCCAGCGTTCGCTTGGCCACCCCGGCCTGTTCCGCCACCTCGGCCTGGGTCAATTGCAGGTCAAGTCGATGTCGCGTCAGCCGCTCACCGATTTCGGCAAGAATGGCATCATCGGTGAGAAGTTCGGATATCTTCATAGTCGCCAGTAATAACGATTAACGGGCCTGAAAAGGGAATAATTCGTCACATGTGAAGATTTATAGCAGTAACACTTTTTATAGTCAAGTCGTCATATTTGTCATGTTATTTGATTTTCATTGATTGTCTCGTAAGTAATGACGAGTTAAATGCTTTGACCGACCGTTTCTCCGAAGCCCGAACCTGGCAAATCGGAGACTCTCAGTGCCCCAGCTCTATCGGCAATTATCTCCGCTGATATTTTTCCCGCAGGAGCCGTTTGTTGATTTTGCCGACGCTGGTTTTGTCGATCGCCTCGACGAACTGCACTTTCAGCAGCACCACCTGTTTGGAGATGATGCCTTTGTCGACGAAGCCGCGAATATGTTGCAACAGCTCTTTTTCACTGACCTCGGCAGCGGCTTTCTTCACTACCAGCGCCAGCGGTTTTTCGCCCCACTTGTCGTCCGGCAGGCCGATGACCGCCGTTTCGCCGATCGCCGGATGGGTGCAGAGCAGGTCTTCCAGTTCCAGCGAAGAAACCCACTCGCCGCCGATTTTGATGACATCCTTGATCCGGTCGGTGATCTTGACGTAGTTCTGCTTGTTGCGATGGGCGACATCACCGGTGTGCAGGTAGCCGCCGCGCCAGAGGTTTTCGGAATTGCGCTGATCCTTCAGGTAGCCCTGTGTCAGCCAGGGAGCACGGACGACGATTTCACCGACGCTCTCGCCGTCACGTGGGACTTCCGCCAATTGCTCATCGGCTACCCGCAGGTCGACCAGCGGCATCGGTCGGCCGGTTTTGCAGCGGATCTCCAGCTCTTCATCCTCGGCCAGATCTTCTTCGCTGAAGTGGGCGATGGTCAGCACCGGGCAGGTCTCCGACATGCCGTAGCCGCTGAAAATATCGATCCCTTTTTCCAGCGCCGCCCGACACATTGCTTTCGGCAGGGCCGCGCCGCCGATCAGCACCTTCCAGTTGGACAGATCAATTTCGGCCCAGCGCGGGTGGCTGATCAGCAGATGCAGGATGGTCGGCACACAGTGGGAGAGGGTGACCTGTTCCTTTTCGAGCAGATTGAGCAACAGCTCCGGGGCGTACTTGCCGGGGTAGACCTGCTTGATACCGAGGGCCGTCGCCACATAGGGAAAGCCCCAGGCGTGGACGTGAAACATCGGTGTGATCGGCATGTAGACATCTTTTTGATGGAAACGTCCCTGTCCGGCCGGGGTCCCCATCGCCGCCAGCACGCCGAGGGTGTGCAGTACCAGTTGTCGGTGGCTGAAATAAACGCCCTTCGGCAGGCCGGTGGTGCCGGTGGTGTAGAAGGTGGTGGCGCGGGTGTTTTCGTCTAAATCGACGAACTCGAAATGATCGTCGGCGGCATCGAGCAGCGCCTCGTATTCTCCTTCAAAGGTCAGCGAGGTTTCCGGTTGCTGTTGGCCATCCTGCAGCAGCACGTAGCCTTTGACCGTGTCGATCCGGCCCTTGATCTGCTCGAGGATCGGCAGAAATTCCTCGTTGACCAGAATGTAGTCGTCTTCGGCGTGGTCGATGGTGTAAAGGATCTGCTCCGGCGACAGGCGGATGTTGACCGTGTGCAGCACCGCGCCGAGCATCGGTACCGCGTAGAAACATTCCAGGTAGCGATGGCTGTCCCAGTCCATCACCGCCACGGTGTCGCCCGGTTTGACGCCGATTTCAGTTAATGTGTTGGCCAGCTTCTGAACCCGCTGACGAAATTCGGCGTAGGTGAAACGCATCTGGTCGCGGTAGACGATCTGTTGCTGCGGTTCATCAACCACCGGAGCCTGCAACAGGTTTTTGATCAGCAGCGGATAAGTGTAGGCAGACATGGTACGTTGAATCAGGTTGTCGGACATGCGAGACTCCTTTCGACCGTTTACTGTCTTGAAGCGGCGGGTTGATGAAAACAGAACTATACGGGGCGGCTCGGGCAATGGCAAGAGGAGTTGCGAGGGGAGTTGCTTGTCGAGGCGGATCCCTACAGGGTAGAATAGTGCCTCACCTTTCCGGAGGACGTCATGAAACTGCCATCTCCCTTGCTCGAAGGGGTTCTGCTGCGACGCTACAAGCGTTTTTTCGTCGATGTTGAACTGCCCGACGCGACGGTTGTCACCGCCCACACGCCGAATACCGGCAGTATGCAACAGTGCGCCGTACCCGGGTACCGGGTGCTGATCTCCAGAGCGGACGATCCGCAGCGTAAACTGAAATATACCCTGGAGTTGATCCGTGTCGGTGACGACTGGGTCGATACGCACACTCAGCGGACCAACCGACTGGTGGAAGAGGCGCTACGCAAGGGCTGGATTGCGGGACTGACCGGTTATGCGGTGACCCCCGAATTCAGATTCGGCGCCAGTCGTATCGATTTTCTGCTGAAAAAAGCTGACGAACAAGTGCTGCTCGAAGTGAAGAACGTCACTCTGATCAAAGGAGAATCGACCGCCTGTTTTCCTGACGCCGTTACCATCCGTGGGCAGAAGCATCTGCGGGAGCTGCTGGCGGCGAAGCAACAGGGCTATCGTGCGGTGATCTTTTTCCTCGTTCAGCGCGGTGAAGCGACCGAGTTTTCCCCGGCCGACAACATCGACCCCGAGTATGGTCGGCTGCTGCGTGAAGTGGTTGCCGGCGGGGTGGAGGCGTTGGCTTACCAAACGCTGGTGACCTCGGACGAAAACCGGGTGCAGCAGCAGATTCCGGTGGTGTTGTAGCTTATGCGCAGTGTTGGATTGATTACCGAGTACAATCCCTTTCACAATGGTCATCTGTATCATCTGCGTGAAAGTCTCAAAATGGCCGATGCCGAGGTTTCGGTGGCGGTGATGAGCGGGCATTTTCTGCAGCGGGGCGAACCGGCGCTGGTCGATAAATGGCGGCGGGCCGAGATGGCGCTGGCGGCAGGAGTCGATCTGGTGGTCGAATTGCCGTTGCCCTGGGCTTGTAGCAGTGCACCCGATTTTGCCCGCGGCGGGGTACAGGCGCTGGAGGCTCTCGGCGAAATTGCTGGCCTCTGCTTCGGCAGCGAGACGGGTGAATTGAGCCCGTTGCAGCAGTGTGCCGAAACGCTTGTGACGCAGGCTGACGAAATAACCCGGCAAACGTCGCGACTGTTGCGTGACGGGCTTAACTACCCGCAGGCTCGTGCGAAACTGTTGGCGGAATCTCTGCCTGAACGTTTGGATGCCAAAGCGCTGGCAGCACCGAACAACATCCTCGGCCTCGAATATCTGCAGGCGCTGCTGCAGACGGGCAGCAGCATCAAGCCGCTGACCATTCAGCGGATCGGCGCCGGTTATCACGACACCGGCATCGGCGTGCAGAATATCGCCAGTGCTACCGGCATCCGCAAAATGCTCTCCGCAATGCAGTCGGTCGATAGGTTGATCCCGGTTGCTGCGATGAAAAGGTTGCAGGCGGCGTTGGACAAGGGACAGTGCTTCTCGGTTGAGCGTTATACTGATTTATTGCTCGCACTGATTCTGCGGGATCCTGATGGCCTGCCCGCCTGCTGGCTGGTCGATAACGGCATCGAAAATCGCTTGCTGGCGGTCGCCGACCAGGCCGTTGACCTGGAAGGGCTGATCAGCGGGATCAAAACCCGGCAGCTGACCCGCACCCGAATTCAGCGGCTGCTGGTGGCGGTTCTGCTCGGGATTAAAAAACCGCAGGCGGCAGAACTGCTCGCCGCAGGGCCGCAGTATCTGCACCTGCTTGGCCTGAGTGAAAAGGGGGCGCAGTTTCTTGCCCGCAGCCGCAAACAGCGCAGCCTGCCGCTGGTGCAGAATTTCTCGCGCGTACATGCCCAGTTGAAGCGGTTTTACGGCACCGGGTCGGAAGAACATCGACTGTCGTTACAGCAGCTTGATCTGGAACTGCGGGCAACCAAGCTCTACACGCTGCTGCTGAAAAACTGGCCGGGTGGGATGCGCAATCGGGATTTTTTTGTAGAGGTGAGAACGGGAGCCGGTTGATGCGGCTCCCGTTTGCGGTCAGCTTTTCTCTTCGATAATCAGGTTCGGCAATTCGTTGGTGTCATCATCCTTGATCGGGAAATGCTCCTGCAGCAATTCCCCGCACCGGGTCACTGCCTTACAGACAGCATTGCAGGCATCACCTGATTTCAGTCCGGAAACAATCATTTCAACAATTTCATCCCAGGTATTTTGGGGCACTTTGGCGTTGATGCCGCTGTCGGCCAGTACCTGCACGCGGCGCTCAAACAGGGAAATCAGAATCAGCACGCCGGTTTTATCACGGGTTTCATGCAGCCCTTGTTCGACAAAGCTGACCAGGGCTTTTTCCCGAACTTCGACATCGAATTCACCCGGGTGGATCAGTTTGCGCTTCAGGTCGGGCAGGTTGCGGATCAGCTGCTGAAAAACAAAGAAGCTGACGATGAAGACCGGCAGAAACCACCAGATCGATTCGCCGCCGACTGCCCAGCTGACCAACAGCCCGGTCGCCAGTGCCAAGGTTCCGCCACCGATCAGTTCGGCACGGGGATATTCGTAACTGGCATCGACCACCATCGGCACGATTTCGCCGCTGGTTCTGGTTTCGGCGGCTTTGACGGCAGCTTCAATCTCTTGCTGTTCCTCTTTGCTGAAGAACTCACTTGCAGATTTCATTTGAACCTCATTTTTACCCCTGGGCTGGGCGCCGCAGAGGAAAATTATTGTTGGGGTTTCTTCGCACCTCTGTGACTAGAAGCTCCTGCTTACCAGCCGCCGGAGGCACCACCGCCGCCACCGCCACCGCCGCCGCCGGAGAAACCGCCACCACCGCCAAATCCACCACCACCACCGCCGATGAAGGGGCCGCCGAAAAAGATTCCGCTGTGCCGACGGCCGTGTCGCCGACCACCGAAGCGACCGAGCAGGGGGCCGAGGAACAGCAGCAGGAAGACCAATCCGAAGGGGTTGCTGCGTTTCTTTTTACCGGCAGTTTTTCCGGTTCCTTTGTACTCACCGCGAACCGCCTTGGCCATGGCGACGACACCACTGATGACTCCGCCATCGATATCCCCCTGTTTAAAGCGGGGGGATATTTCGTTGGCGATAATCCGGCCGGTGAGCAGATCGGTCAGCCGTCCTTCGAGACCGTAGCCGACTTCGATGCGGATTTTACGTTCGGCTTTAACGATCAGCAACAGGGCTCCGTTATCCAGCCCTTTCTGACCGACTTTCCAGGTGTCGAGAACCTTCAGCGCGTAGCCGGCAAGCGTTTCACCGTCGAGAGTCGGAATCGTCAGGACGGTAATCTGGGTCGAGTCGCTTTTTTCAAAGTCGCGCAGAAACTGTTCCAGCTTCTGTTTGGTGGTCGGTGAGAGCATCCCGGCCAGGTCGGTGACGTAACCGGTCGCTTTCGGTACTTCGAGTGCCGTTGCCGGCAGTGCGAGCAGCAAGAGGAGGAGGAGACTGAGCAGCAGTTTCTTCATCAGAATTTAACTTTCGGTGCCTGGGCGGCTCCGGCATCTGCCTTGAACGGTTCTTTGCGCTCCAGGTTAAGCAGGAAATTGTTGGTCAGGTTGTTCGGGAAGGTCCGGATCGAACTGTTGAAGATCTGTACCGCTTTATTGTAGCGCTGGCGGGCGACATTGATCCGGTTTTCAGTCCCTTCCAGCTGGTTCTGCAGATCGCGGAAGTTCTGGCTGGCTTTCAGGTCGGGATAGCGTTCTGCGACCACCAGCAGGCGTGACAGGGCTCCGGAGAGTTTGCCCTGGGCTTGCTGGAACTTCTGCATTGCGGCCGCATCACTGAGTTTGTCGGTCGAAATGCTCACCTGTCCGACCTTGGCCCGGGCGTTGGTGACTTCGGTCAGGGTGTCTTTTTCGTGGGCCGCGTAGGCCTTGACGGTTTCCACCAGGTTGGGGATCAGGTCGGCACGGCGCTGATAGGTCGCTTCGACGTTAGCCCAGGCGGCAAACACCGCTTCTTCGTTCTGCTGAATCGTGTTGTAGCCGCAGCTGCTCAGAAATAGAGTACTGCAAAGTAGAATGAGTAACGTACGGATCTTCATTTTGTTCCTCCGGGAAAATACTGTCAGAGTTGTTTGAGTCACTCAGTATATCAGAAGAATGTTTTGGCCGGGGAGAGGATTTAATTAGAAAGCTGCTTTTCTGCTAAAATCCGGCCCAGTACGTCCTGCAGGTTGTCCAGGGTGTACGGCTTGGCGATAATTCCCTGAAAGCCGTAGGCCGAATAATTTGCCATCACCGGATCATCGGCATAACCGCTGGAGACGATAACTCGGGCTTCAGGGTCGATAGCGATGATCTCCTTGATCGCTTCCTTGCCGCCGATCCCGCCGGGAATTGTCAGGTCCATTATGACGGCAGCAAAAGTTTCTCCATCTTCCATGGACTGTTTGTACATATCGATCGCCCGTTGGCCGTCGGCGGCCGTTGCAACGGCGAAGCCTGATGTCTCCAGCATCTGCACCGCCAGATCACAGACCATGACTTCATCATCCATGACCAGTATTCTGCCCTTTTGTCCCTCTGCCGGGGTGTGGCTTGCTGGCTGTTCCACCGGTGACTGCTGCGGTGCTTCGGCCGCGGGCAGATAGAAGGTAAAGACCGTACCTTTGCCAGATTCCGAGGCGACACTGATGTCGCCGCCATGTTTGTGTATGATGGAGTGGACGGTCGCGAGCCCCAGGCCACTGCCGCTCTGCTTGGTGCTGAAGTAGGGATCAAATATTCGCTCAAAATGCTTCTCGGCGATACCTGTCCCTTCATCGCGCACGCTGACTTTGATATATTTTCCTTTCTTGAGGGATGGCACCGAGCCCGCGGAATTATCCAGGTTTTCAAGCGTCAAATACAGGTGCCCACCATCGGGCATCGCCTGGTTGGCGTTAATTGAAAGATTGGAAAAGACCTGTTGGATTTGTCCTTTGTCGACCTCTGCCGACCACAGATCGTCGGCCTGGTTGAAAACCAGCTTTACATTGCTCCCGGAAAGATCAAAGCGGACCACCTCCTCTGCAAGTTGGGCGATACAGACATTCTCTCTGACCGGTGCACCGCCCTTGGCAAAGGTCAGCAACTGCTTGGTCAGACGAGTTGCCCGGTTCATGGAGTTTTCCGCTTCGGCAAGGCGTTTCAGAACCGGATGGTCGTCGGGTAAATCTCTTTTGGCCATGGATATGTTACCGAACAGGCCCATGAGAATATTGTTGAAATCGTGGGCAATGCCACCTGCCAGGGTACCGATACTTTCAAGCTTCTCCATTTTCTGCAGCGATTCTTCGACCTTCTTGCGCTCGGTGATATCCCGGTCTATCCCGCTGTAGCCGGAGACCTCCCCGGCTGCATCAAAAACCGGGACACCGCTGGTTTCAAGGAGAATGAGACGGCCATCTTTGTGCAGACAGACGTTTTCCAGCATGACAATCGGTCTGCCGGTTTCAATCAGCTCGGTGAAGATTTTTGTGGTTTGTTCCGCCTCGTCCTCCGGCATCAGCTCGAACGGAGTCCTGCCGATAACCTCCTCCGGTTTGTATCCCAGGATGGTTTCAATCTGCGGACTGGCATAGGTGAAAACCCCGTCTTTGTTGACTTCCCAGATCCAGTCGCTGGAAGACTCAATAAGTCTCCTGAACTTTGCTTCGTTTTGCTGCAGCGCTTCTTCGGCCTGTCTGCGACCCGCCAGCATCTTGTTGGCATCTTCCGCCATCCGATCAAGTTCCTTAAACTGAATCAGATCCCGGTCGATCTGTTCATCCGACCGGCTTGCCCGGTTGAAAAATGAAATAAACAGGTTGAAATCATGTTTAAGCCTGCGGGTCAGGGCATTGAATAAAATCAGAAACAGAACCAGGATCCCGGCAACGATCAGCGTGAAATAGAAGATCTTCGTCTGGATCCGGTTGTTCAGATCGGCATGCATGGCGGCGATTTCGGTTTCTACATCATCGAGATAAATTCCTGCACCGACCAGCCATTGCAGCTCCGGAATGCCATAAATAAAAGAGATCTTCGGCGATTCTTTATTCGGATCCGTTAATTTCACTATCGAATAGCGAATGAAGTCCCCATTGGGCTTTGTCGCTGCACGGAGTTCTTTTCTGAAGAGATCTTTTGATTTTTCGGGGTTTTTATTAAAAACTTCCCAGAGTTTTTTGGGTTTCGAAAAGAACTTTCCATTGGCAATCAGAGCATCGCCATTGAAGCCGTCGATAAAAATATAGCCTTCTTTGCCGAAGCGGATTCTGCTGATGGTTGACAGCAGGCGGGTCTCAATCTGTTTTTCAATATCATCGACATACAAACCGGTTCCGATGAACCAATCGTAGGGTTCAAAGCGCTTGATATAGGAGATTTTTTTGTTGTCTTTGCCTGCAGACTCAGGTTTTGTCCAGTGATATTCGTAAAAGCCTTCTCCGGATTGCCTGACAATGGCGATCATATCCTTCACGACATGTTTCCCGTTGATATCCGAGACCCCGGAAAGATCGGCCCCTTCCAACTCCGGTTTGTCGGCAAACAGCACCCCGACTCCATCAAGACGTGTCACAAAATAATAGCCATGCCCCTGTTCGAACCAGATCGGCCCCAAAGCTTCCAGGATCAATTTTTGAACTTCGGCTTTGCTTTTGCGGTTTTTGTTCTGTCGATAAATGTTTTGCGCGATAGCGTACGCTTCATAAACACGCGCCTTGATTTTCGTTCTGGTCAGCTGCTCACTTTGTGCCTTTTCGTAACGAATGATATCGACGACCCGGGCGACTTCACGTTTGACCATCTGCTTTTGTCGGGCGATATAATTGGTTCGCAGTTGAGCTGCCTGGGTATTGAAGTCCCGATAGGAGCCGATAATATCGAGGGCAACGATACTGCCGCTGAGGGTCAGCAGAATAATAATCCCCCATATTTTGATCAGTTTTATGAAGCCGGGTTTTTTTCTCATTGCCAGGTTCTCTGTCTATCCGTTCAGGATTTAGGCAACTGGGGTGGTCGGGGAGTCTTGTCGATCTGAGCGATGGTTTCGGTTTTCAGCGGTTTAACCCGCTGCGGGATCGCCTGCTGACGATTATCCAGCTCGCCCGTAGCCTGATTCTGGTATGCTTCGAGAGTGATTCTGGCCAGATCGGGAAAGGTTTGACAGCTGCCACGATAACAGACTGATGTTGTCCCGACAAGGGCCGGTTTGCTCGCGCACAGCGACCCGTTGAACCGGGTCGGCGGGGCAGCTGTGCGCAGGGAGGACGTTGATGGAGACCTTCGATTTCGCTCAATATCAAGGGCGGGTCCGCGCGGCTGTCGGCCGATCTTTTTCCGGCGGCGTTTCGCTCGATCGGTTACTGGGCCGATTGCAGCAGCTTGCCGGTGAAGCTGACGGATATATTGATCAGTTCATGGCCGGGGATCGTTCCCTGATCGACTGCGGTCCCGGCTGCAGTGACTGTTGTGTGGTGAATGTCTCGACCCTCTTCCCTGAGGGGATCGCCATCACCCGCTTCATCCGCCGGCAGGAGCCGGAGCAGGTGCAGCAACTGTCTGCCCGGCTGGAAACTCTCTGGCGGGAGGTACGTGGTCTGGATGACGAGGACCGACTGTTTATGCGGCGTCGCTGCGCCTTTCTGGATGAAACCGGCTGTTGCAGTATCTACCCGGTCCGGCCGCTGCTCTGTCGCAGTATTTCTTCGACCGATGCCGAAAGTTGTCGAGATGCTCTGACCGCGAAGGTTTTTGGGGACGAAAAGCCGGTGTTGATGCATCAGTTTCAGCAGCAGTTATTTGAAACCTTATTCACCGGTTTCGCCGAGGGTCTGGAGGCGGCCGGAGTCGACGGTCGCAGCTGCCAGTTGACGGGGCTGGTCCGTTACCTGTTGCGTCATCCCGGAGTTGAAAACGAGCTGCTTGCCGGTCGGCGACTGGCTTGGCGGGATCTTTTTTAGCGGCGGGCCGGTACGGGTCAGGTATAGCCGAGGTAGAGGCCCAGTCCGGCCAGTGAAAGCAGCAGGCAGACAACCAGGGTGCTGTGGATGTAGTCCCCTTTGCGTTTCAGCCGCCGGATATTGACAATCAGCCCGATTGTGCTGGTCACAGCGCTGAACAGCAGCAACAAGGCAATGTAGTCGACCAGCACCATGTCCCAGTATGGCCGGCGATAAACATTGACTTTGTAAAAACGGTCGAAAAAGGTGACTTCTTCAGGCTTGGCCGCGGCCATAACGCAGATTGCGACAAATAGACCGATAGCAGCAATGGCGTTGGTCCAGGTCAGAATTATCAGCAGTGGATCCTTGGCTTTTCGTCGTTCAGGGTATTTTCTCATTCCGTATCTTTCGGACAGGCTAACGATTCGATCAAATTATGTGCTAAGATAGCGGGAAAAATCTTCAGCATTTAAGGTAAAATTGAATTATGGCAAGTAACACCGGAAAAACAAGAACTGTGGTCAAAACCGAGAAGCAGGTTTCAACCCCCTCGCTTTTCAAGGTGCTGATGCACAACGATGATTATACCACGATGGAGTTCGTCATCGAGGTCTTGCAGAGTATTTTTCATAAATCGACGGCCGAAGCCGAGAAGATTATGCTGACCATTCATTTTCAAGGGTTTGGTCATTGCGGAACCTTTCCCTACGCAATTGCCGAAACCAAGGCGGATCAGGTTCGCCGGCAGGCTCGAAAGGCCGGTTTCCCATTACGGTGTTCCCTTGAGGAGGCATAAAGAACGGTGGCTGAAATGTTTAACCATGATGTTCAAATAGCTTTTACCCTGGCGGTTCGTGAAGCACAGCGCCGGCGGCATGAATACCTGACCACTGAGCACATCCTTTATGCGCTGTTGTCCGAAGGTGCCGGACAACAGATTCTGTCGGCTTGTGGCGGCGATATCGCCGGGTTGAAAAAACTGCTGGAAAACTTCTTCGATCTGCACCTGGAGCATCTCCCCGAGGGGGTTGATGATGAAGAGGTCCCGCGACAGACTCTGGCGCTGCAACGGATGCTGCAACGGACCGTGTTGCACATGCAGGCCTCCAACCAACGAGAAGTCGGGGTCGGTGATCTGCTGGCCGCAATCCTCGAAGAAGAGAATTCCCACGCCTGTTTTTTCCTGCAGAGCCAGGGGATTGAACGGGTCGATCTGCTTGACTATATCTCACACGGGTCGGGCGGCAGTTCATCAGAAGAGCCTGATGAACGACCGGCAGCAGATCCGGCTCCGGGAGAACGCAGCAAGCCGAAACCACAGCCGGCCGATCCCCTGAAGTCTTACACCATCGACCTGATCGCGCGGGCCAGAGAAGGGAAGATAGATCCTTTGATCGGGCGCGAGCAGGAGCTGGAACGGGCCATTCTGGTGCTCTGTCGACGGCGTAAAAATAACCCGATTTTTGTTGGTGAGCCGGGTGTCGGCAAAACCGCTATGGCGGAAGGATTGGCGCTACGGGTTGCCGAGGGGAAGGTTCCGGAGTTGCTCAAGGGCAGTGAGCTGTTCACCCTGGATATGGGAGCCCTGCTGGCCGGAACCAAATTCCGCGGTGATTTCGAGGAACGACTCAAAGCGGTGATCTCCGCCCTGCAGAAGCGTGAGCAGGCGATCCTGTTTATCGACGAGATTCACACCATCGTCGGGGCCGGCGCAACCAGCGGTGGTTCTCTCGATGCATCAAACATCCTCAAACCGGCACTCGGTTCCGGTGAACTGCGCTGTATCGGCTCGACCACCTACGAGGAATATCGCAACCTGTTCGATAAGGATCGCGCCCTGTCGCGTCGCTTCCAGAAAATCGACCTGCACGAGCCGAGTGCTGAAGAGACGCTGGAAATTATTAAGGGACTCAGCTCACGCTACGAGGAGCATCACAACGTTAAATATGCGCCGGAGGCGCTGGAGTCTGCTGTACAGCTGTCGGTCAAACATCTGTCTCAGCGACATCTGCCGGATAAGGCGATCGACGTGATCGACGAGGCTGGAGCACAGCAGCGGCTTGACGAGAAACTGCACAAGCTGATCGGGCTCGATGAAATTGAGCGGGTGGTGGCACGGATGGCGCGGGTGCCGATCCGCACGGTTTCCGGCAGCGATCGGCAGCGCCTGCGTTATCTGGAGCGGGATCTCAAGCGGGTGGTGTTCGGCCAGAATCCGGCCATCGAGAGTCTGGTCAAATCGATTCACCGTTCCCGGGCCGGGCTGGGACATCCCGATAAACCGGTCGGTTCACTGCTGTTTACCGGCCCGACCGGGGTGGGTAAAACGGAAGCTGCGCGGCAGCTGGCGTTGCAGCTCGGGGTCAAGTTTCTGCGTTTTGACATGAGCGAGTACATGGAGAAGCATTCGGTGGCGCGTTTGATCGGTGCTCCTCCGGGCTACGTCGGCTTTGATCAGGGTGGGCTGTTAACCGAGGAGGTCAATAAAAATCCCTGGTCGGTATTACTGCTCGACGAAATCGAAAAAGCTCATCCCGACCTGTTCAATATTCTGTTACAGGTGATGGATCACGGCACCCTGACCGACAACAACGGCAAGGAAATTGACTTCCGCAATGTTATTCTGATTATGACCAGCAATATCGGTGGCCGGGAAATGAACACGGTGCCGATCGGTTTCGGTGAGCGGACTGCAGCGGCACCGAAAAATGCTGTTGACAAGGTCTTCTCGCCGGAATTCCGCAATCGGCTCGATGCAACGATCCATTTTTCTCCGCTCAATGAAAAGGTTATGCTGCAGGTGGTCGATAAATTCATCGGCGAGCTGGCCAATCAATTGGCAGATCGGGATGTCAGCATGAAGGTTTCACCGGCGGCGCGACGTGACCTGGCCCGACGCGGCTATGACCCCCATTTCGGAGCGCGGCCGCTGGGACGTCTGATCCAGCGTGAAATAAATGATCCGTTGGCGGAAAAAATCCTCTTCGGTGAGCTTCGTGATGGTGGTGGGGTCCGGGTCGGTTGCCAAGCCGGCAAATTGACCTTCAAATTTATCCGGGACTGATGCCCTGCTATCAACTTGATGAGGAACTCTGGTTCCCGCCGATCGAGGCAGCTGAGGATTATGGCCTGCTGGCGGTCGGCGGTGATTTGTCTGCCGAACGGTTACTGCTGGCATACAGCCTCGGAATTTTCCCCTGGTACAACCCCGGCGAGCCAATCCTCTGGTGGTCGCCTGATCCGCGTTGCGTTCTGTTCCCGGCAAAACTGCATATCTCTCATTCGATGCGGCGTTTCCTGCGCAAGCAAACTTTCCGTGTCAGTATCGACGAAAATTTCGCCGGGGTTATTTACTGGTGCCGCCGATTGCGGAAAAATTCAGATGGCAGTGGAACCTGGATTACGCCGGAAATGCAACAGGCCTATATCCACCTGCACGAACTCGGCTTTGCCCATTCCGTGGAATGTTGGGACGGAGAGGACTTGGTCGGCGGCATCTACGGGGTCTGCCTGGGACGCTGCTTTTTTGGCGAGTCGATGTTCAGCCGCCGTGACAATGCCTCGAAGCTGGTGTTGATTTATCTGATGAAGCGGCTGGAACAGCTGGGATTTGTTCTGCTCGATTGTCAACAGTCAACCGATCACCTCTTCAGCCTGGGGGCGGAAGAGATTTCGCGTACCGCGTTCAAAGGGCAGTTACGGGTTGCTGAAGTGCCACCATACGGGCCGCTGGTGAGTCGTTTTACGCGCGGGGATCTGTTCGGATAAGTTTTCGCAGTGACACAAAAAGTGAAAAACTTAAGTAACTATTCAGCACCCCGAGGCCATCTGCCTGAACAGTTTACAAATTTAAATGCCCACTTCTTGTGTCACTGCATGATTTGGCGGTGAGGTTAACGATAGATCCCCGCGCCGGTAAACATCGACGTGCCGGGGATGCGGTAGATATAAGTTTCTTTAATGGAGGGTTCGGTCTGGCCCGGTTTCGGCCACATGTATTCAACCCAGCCTTCACCTTTAGTTCCTGCGGTGACAACAAAGTCGACAAACAGCATCTTCGGTTTTTTGGGGTTTTTATCCGGGGTACTCAGCAGGCTCTCCATCTTCATCAGGCCGGGCATCATCGGGTGCGCGAGCATTTTACCTTTTAAATTCATGACAAAAACGTAGGAATCTTTCCAGACGAATTTTCCATTTCTTTTTGAAATTTCCGCCAAGGCGGCATCTTTATCTTTAAGGATCATTGCGGCAGCCTTTTTGCTCATTGCGATACATTCGGCAACCGTCGCCTTTTCCTTGGAGGCAAAGCTTGGCCCACAGAAGGCGAACAGGATGAATGAGGCCAGAAATAACGCCAGAATTTTTTTCATTGATGGCTCCTTTGTAACTGTCATTTGGTGATTAAACAGGTTGCGTAACTCTTCAGCAGGATGACCTCGGGGTGCCACATCGCGCCGCTGAATAGTTACCAGGTTGTTTTAATACGCCTCTACCGAAAAGCCCGCCTCTTTTCGAATTGTACTGCAGCTTATACGTAGGTTCTGATTAAATCCCCCTTGTCTTGGGGGTAATTATAGCATTGTTATATGACAGTCAAAATAGCTTTTTACCTCGGAGCGACCGGTTTTTAATCAGCTTCGCTCGGTTATTCCGCAAGCCAGTTGTTGATAACGGCGCATTCGGCCTGCCAGTCCTTGCTGAGACGCAGTTCAAGAAAACAGTTCAACAAGCTGTCGAACATCTGTTCCCCTTCCTCAACGGCACCAAGTTTGGTGTAGAAAGCCGCTTCCGCTTCTGCGTGAGGATCATCGGCGGGATCTTTTTCGGGTCGCACCATCGGGGTCCGAAAGCCGCCGAATTGAAAACGTTCCCCTTTGAGGGTCAGTTTCCAGCCATCCTCTTCATCCAGACGCAGATGCAGGGTGGCTTCTTCGATCTGTTTGCCCCGGGCCAGCGCGGCGCGGACTTCCGAGTAGTGATCCTGCGGCCCGCCGACCACAACCTTCTGTATCCCTTCCTGCCCGCCGCCGACCAGGACCAGACGGTTATCGAGAAATGCGTTGAAGGGTTGCTTCTCAAGCAAGGGACCGGTGCAGCTGATCTGATAGCTCGAGTCGGAGTTGAGGGTTCGATAGAGAAGCCACTGCAGAAACTCGGTGCCCAGCCAGCGGTTTGACTCGATCTGTTCCAGGATGCTGTCGGTCTGTGCCTGGTTGGCTTGCTGCAGCGGCTCTTGCAGTGCCTCCGGGAGGATCTGCTCGGCGCGGGCCATGGGGTGCAACAGCTGCAGGCGCAGGTCGGGAAAGGTCTGATGAAACAGGCCTTGAAAGCTGTCGATCACTTTCTGACTGAGCGAGCAGAGGCGCAGCAGTTGCCGATCCGTGTCCCAGATAATGTCGTAACAGGACGGCGTCGGCAAGGTGCGGGCCAGTAACAGGCTGCGAGCGGTATCGCGAATCTGTTCGATTGCCCCTTTCGGGACTCGGTTGAGGGTTGGATTTTCGGCAAGAAATTTGTCGCTCAGCTGTATGACCTGGCGCTTCAACAGTGCCGCAGGGAGTCGTCGCCGATCCTGCCGAAAAGTAAAGCAGAGGTGCTGGTCACGGCGGAACAGCTGGGTGTTTTCAAAACCGCTGTTTTCATAATCATCCAGTTGCACCCAGCCGGTGGCCAGTTCCTCGGCCGACTGTTCGATCGAGCGGAATCCTTCAGCCGCCAGCTGGCGTTGAATCTCCGGCAGTTTTTCTTCCAGATTGACGAGGCCGAGAACCTGAAAATAACAGACACTGGCAGATGCGGCCAGAAAACCCATAATGTTTACTCCTTGAAAGTAAAAGTGGAAAAGTCGGTTGTTGTTCCGGCGTGCAGTCGCTGGCGAACGCGCTCACTGGCGGTGATAAAAATAATAATGTCCACCGAAGCCCTGACGGTAGGTCCGGTTATGCTCGGCCAGTTGGAGGAGCAGCTGGTTGAGGGTTTCTTCGTCGAAGACTCCCTGATCGATAAAATAAAGCCCCATCTGCTTTTGCCGGTTACGCTGATGGATCAGCATCGCACGGACCTGCAGGGAGGTGAGCAGTCCCAGCTGCTCGGCACGTTCGCCGAACTTGTGCATACCGCTCCGATAGTTGAGGATCTGTTTTATCTGACTGTCGTTCAGCCACCCCCAGCGCTTGGCGATTTCTCCGAGGACCGGGCGTTGCCGACGCTGCCAGGTGATCGCCGAGATAACGGCGTTGAAGGGAATGAGCCCCAGATAATAGAGAAACAGGCCGAACTGGAGCGGCCGGGAGGGAAGCCTCCCGCGATAGAATTTGCTGCAAGGCGGATCCTGTCGCCGCCGTTTGGTGTGGCTGTAGCCGGCAGTGTTGCGATTTCTGAAATAGCTGCTGATCGACAGTCGTTCGCGTTGTTTGAGAAATTTCAGGACTATTTCATGCGCCTGGTTCAGATCCTGGAAAAGACGGTGCTGTTTTTCGCGGGTCCCGACTGCTGAGATGGCAAACCGGTCCGGATGGGTTGCTTTGGCTTTTTTACGATAGGCCGAACGGACCCCGGACGGTTGCAGGTAATGCAGAAAATCATGGTTTAAAGAGAGCTCCGGCCCGAACAGGGTGCGGCAGGCACGAAAGACCTCGGCTTCGGTAATCTGTGACATAAAAGGAAAAATCCTGATCCTGAAAACGGTCGAATGACCGGCCGGGTTTGACTCGGTTTTTTATAACGCAGAACGGTTTCAGAGACAAGCGCTAACCGCTGCCCGGAGGGCGATGTCACCTCGTTCCATGTTTGATGTAATCATCGATCCGTTGTTGGTCCTGCTCCAGAATATTGATGAAGCGCATTCCGGCGACGATGATGGTTTCGTTGTTCTCCGGCCGGACCCAGACAATTTCTGCCAGCGCACAGATCGGGACTTTACCGTCATCCAGATTGATCAGAATCAGGCAGAGTTCTGCCCGGCTTGCCGGTGGGCGCAGGTTGAAGCGGATGCCACCGGAACTGAGATTGACCTGACAGGGGTTGAAACCCTCAAAAATCAGCGGCGCCTCCGGGCCGTGCAGCAGCTGGATATTTTTTTCCCAGGTATTGCGCAGTGCTTTCAAGGTGCCCTGACCGCGGGTGAAACGGATGCCGATTTTACAGTCGAGGCGTGGCCGGTTGCGGCGTTGGAACATCTGCAAGTCACTGTTGAGTTTCAGGGCAAGCCTCTTGCCGTCGATCTTTTTCTCAAACTGCCCGGTGACCCGGATGCCCAGGCCCATTGCTTCGGAGCTGATCTCAAATGCCATTCCGGCCGCAAAGGGATACTGCTCGACGGCATCTTCACTGTAGGGGAGGGAAATGATGAGCGTGTCTTCGTCGCCCCCGTCGATGGTGGCGCTCAACAGTTCGGTGCGGCCATCATTATTCTGTTCAAGTGATTTAAGTAGAACTGATTTACCTGTTTTAAGGTAACGCTGATAGATCATTTCGGTCTTTCCGTTTCCCCCCATGACTTTCTTGCGAGCGACGAACCTGATCGGGGGGTGACTCCCTATTCATGGCAGCTTTCACAGTTTTCTTTGACGGAAAAAGCCGTTTCGCCATTGTGGCAGGCCCCACAGGATTTACCCTGTTCCATTTCGGCCATGCTGACCGGGCGGTTTTTTTTCGGATTGATCTGAAAGATCCGGTTGTGGCACAGGACGCAGTTTTTGCCCAGCGCGTCGAGGTGCTGGTAGTGGCTGAAGGCAACGCTGCCGACAGCATCATTATTAATTGTAACAATATCCTTGATCCAGCGTGCGGAAACCACTGTCGGCAGCAGTATCAGGCCGATGAGTATTAAATATTTCGACATGTTATGCCTCTTCTGAGAAATGTTTAATCTCCATTATTGCAGAAAAATAGTCGGGAACCAACGCAAAACGAGGAAATTTCTTAACCGTCCGGTTTTTTCTCTGCTATGTTGCGTTTTTCGGAGGTTGTCGATGTCCAAACCGCAGAACCGTTATTTTGCCATGACCACTCCCGGTTTTGAAGCGATATGTGCCGCTGAACTGGTTGCCCTGGGGATTGCCGAACCGGAACCCCTTTGCGGCGGTGTCGAGTTCAGCGGCGATCTGCGCGAGCTCTATCTTGCCAACCTCTGGTTACGGTCAGCTTCGCGGGTTCTGGTGCGGGTCGGGGAGGTGACGGCGCGGGATTTCCCGACCCTGTTCAAGCGTCTGTTGCGTTTGCCGTGGGGCCGTTTTGTCAAGCCCGGCAGCAGCTGTAAAATTCGCGTCACCTGCCATCGCTCCCGCTTGTCCCATTCCGGTCGGGTGGCAGAGACCTGCCTGGCGGCGATTGCCAAAGCGTTAGGGGATGTGGCTGAAGACTCGGCAGCACCGGTCAGCGTTTTTTTGCGTCTGGAGGCGGATCGCTGTCAGGTTTCCATCGACAGCTCCGGAGAATTACTCCATCGCCGTGGTTACCGCATGGCCAATGTTGCCGCACCGTTACGAGAAAACCTGGCTGCCGGTTGTCTGTTGGCGCTCGGTTATGATGGCTCCAGACCGCTGATCGATGCCATGACCGGTTCGGGAACCTTTGCTATCGAAGCAGCCTTGATGGCTCTCAATCGGGCTCCGGGGGCCGGGCGTCAGTTTGCCTTTATGGCTTGGCCGAAATACCGCCCCGGGCTCTGGCAACAGTTGCTGCAGCAGGCGCAACGTGCGGAAAAAACTGCTCTTGCTGCGCCGATTCTGGCGCTGGACAATAATCCTCGAGCAATCGCCGCCGCCCGGCAGAACCTGATGACGGCCGGTTTGGCAGAGCAGGTGCAGCTTGATTGCCGGCCGATGCAGCAATTGCAGTCCCGCCAGCCATCCGGTTTACTGATCTGCAATCCTCCCTATGGTGAGCGGATCGGCCGGACCGCTGCGCTGCTGGCCCTTTACCGTGATCTGGGGCGGATTTATGCCGCCGTCTTTTCTGCCTGGCAGGGGGCCATCATCTGCCCCGATTCGGAACTGGTGCGAGCGACGGGGATCCCTTTCGAGTCCCGTTTGCGGTTTTCCAATGGCGGAATTCGCGTTGCCCTGCTGCAAAAGCCCTGAACCGCGCGATTGTCGGTGGAAAACTGCTTGACTTGGTCTGCCGCTGCGGTTATAAGTTCAAACTCTTGTGGCCACGTGCCGCAAAGACAGCGAAGAAAGTGGGGTGATTGTTCGTGGAAATCACTGTTATCGACGGTAACGTCGAAAAAGCGATTAAAGTTCTCAAGCGTAAGCTGCAGCAAGAAGGTCTCTTCCGTGAAATGAAGCAGCGCAAGTTTTACGAGAAGCCGAGCGTTAAGAAAAAGCGTAAAGAGAAAGAGGCACAGCGCCGTCTGCGTAAGAAGATGCGTGCCATGAAGCGCTTCAGTTAAGTCGCTTGAAAAAAAATTGTCATAAAAAAAGCCGCTCCCGACTCCGGGGCGGCTTTTTTGTCGCTGCCGGACAATCACAGAAAGCGGGCCGGCTCAATTGAGCCGGCCCACTGCCGTTTTTTTATTCGACTGCTATCCAGCTTACTTCGGCCAGTGTTCCAGTTTCATTCCGGAGATCTGTTCGACGATCCGGACCACCTGGTAGCTGTAGCCGTACTCGTTATCATACCAGACGTAGAGGACGCAGCGGTTGTCCTGGACGATGGTGGCCAGGGAATCAACCACCCCGGCGTAGCGGGAGCCGACCATATCGGTGGAGACCGCTTCCGGGGAGTTGGTAAAGTCGATCTGATCCTGCAACGGGGAGTCGAGCGACATCTCGCGCAGATAGCTGTTCAGCTCGTCGACACTGGTTGCTTTATCCAGGCTCAGGTTGAGGATCGCCAGTGAGACGTTCGGGGTCGGCACGCGGATCGCGTTGCCGGTCAGCTTGCCGGCCAGCTCCGGCAGGGCCTTGGCGACCGCTTTGGCGGCGCCGGTCTCGGTGATGACCATGTTCAGCGGGGCACTGCGACCGCGGCGTTCCTTTTTGTGGTAGTTGTCGATCAGGTTCTGGTCGTTGGTATAGCTGTGGCAGGTCTCGACATGACCGTTGACGATGCCGAATCTGTCGTTCACTGCTTTGAGAATCGGAACGATGGCGTTGGTGGTACAACTGGCCGCTGAGAGGATCGTCTCCGCGGAATCGAGCAGTTCGTTGTTGACGCCGTAAACGACGTTGGGGATATCGCCCTTGCCGGGAGCGGTCAGCACGACCTGCGAGGCTCCCTTGGCTTTGAGATGTTGACCGAGACCCTCGCGATCACGCCATTTGCCGGTGTTGTCGATGACGATCGCATTGTTGATGCCGAACTGGCTGTAATCGACCTCCTCCGGGGCATCGGCGTAGATAATCCGGATCATGTTGCCGTTGGCGATGATCGCATTCTCTTTTTCATCGACGCGGATGGTCCCTTCGTAGTGGCCGTGGACCGAGTCACGCCGCAGCAGGCTGGCGCGTTTGATCAGATCGTCAGGGCCTCCCTTGCGAACCACGGCAGCGCGCAGGCGCAGCTTATTGCCGCCACCGGCCTGGTCGATCAGAATGCGGGCCAGCAGGCGACCGATCCGGCCGAAACCGTAGAGGACTACATCGCGCGGTTCACTGAGCTGACGTGCTTTGCCGGTGCTCAGCTGTTTGAGCTGTTCGGTCACAAAGGCTTCGACATCACTGCAGCCCTGTTCCTGATGGTGCAGCACCAGCTTGGCCAGATCAACCCGGCCGGGAGCCAGATCCAGTTTGCTCATGGCCTGCAGGATCGGGAAGGTGTCCTTGACCCAGATTTCACGGCTGATAATCTGTCGGGCAAAGCGATGAACGCGAAGGATGTCGATGGTCGATTGGTTGACCAGGGTACGGTCAAAAATGGTGCAGATAACTTCCCGGTCACGGTAAAGATGGCCGATCAGCGGAATCATCGCCTCAGCGATCGCCTCGCGGCTTTTCCAGTCCTTGAAATACTCTTCGGTTTTTTGGTCAACCATGTCAGCCGAACCTTTCGCTGCAGAGTTAAAAAATCCAGGAGGCGATGTGCCCCATCTAAAAAGCGCGCAAATTCTAATCGAAGTTACGGGCTAATGCAACTCTCTATGTAACTATTCAGCCGGATGGCCTCGGGGTGCCCACTTCAAGGGTGCTGTCGCCTGGATGGCGACAGTCAAGCCCCATGGATGGGTTCATGCGGCCCTTGGAGTGGGTAGCGCGAGGTCATCCATCGCGCTGCTGAATAGTTACCTCTCTATAAGGGATCGGAGGAAGAAAATGAGTGACATCTCCCTCTGTGGCTGGACAATCGGTTGATCGGTTGTAATAATAGCCCAGGTGGTTTGATTGAGCCGCCGCAGAGTCATTTTTAAATCGATTTCATCCACACTTCTGAGGAGGTTTCAAGCCGATGGGCGATACTGTCAGTTACAAGGATCTGGGCCTGGTGAATTCGCGGGAACTGTTCCGCAAAGCAGTCGATGGTGGCTACGCTATTCCTGCTTACAATTTTAATAATCTTGAACAGTTACAAGCAATTATCATGGCGTGTGCCGAAACGGCTTCGCCGGTGATCATTCAGGTCAGTAAAGGCGCGCGCAGTTACGCCAATGAAACCATGCTGCGCTACATGGCAATGGGGGCGGTGGCCATGGCCCGGGAGATGGATTCTGCTATCCCGGTGGTTCTGCACCTGGACCACGGCGACTCTTTCGAACTCTGTAAAAGTTGTATCGATTCCGGATTTTCGTCGGTCATGATCGACGGCTCACACCTGCCTTATGACGAAAATATTGCCCTGACCCGGCAGGTGGTCGAATATGCTCACGCCCACGACGTGACGGTTGAGGGTGAACTCGGCGTGCTGGCCGGGATCGAGGATGAGGTGTCGGCAGAAAAATCGACCTACACTCAACCGGATGAGGTTGAGGATTTCGTCAAAAAAACCGGCGTGGATTCCCTGGCGATTTCCATCGGTACCAGCCACGGCGCTTACAAGTTCAAACTGAAAGAGGGAGAGTCGGTGCCGCCGCTACGGTTTGATATTCTCGAAGAATGTCAAAAACGGATCCCCGGTTTCCCGATTGTCCTGCACGGCGCGTCCAGCGTCATCCCCGAATATGTCGCGCTGATCAATCAATACGGCGGCAAAATGGATGGCGCCGTCGGTGTCCCGGAAGATCAACTGCGCAAGGCGGCGGCCAGCGCGGTCTGTAAAATCAATATCGATTCCGACGGGCGGCTGGCGGTGACCGCTAAAGTTCGCGAATATCTGGCGACTAATCCAGGCGAGTTCGACCCGCGTAAATACCTCGGAGAGGCCCGCAAAGAACTGATCCGTCTGGTCAAGCATAAGAACGAGGCGGTTCTCGGCAGCGCCGGAAAAGCGTAGCCGAAGGTTGCATATCTGACAGAAAAGGGGGCCACGGCAATAATCGCCGTGGCCCTTTTCTGTCAGATTCCGTTGACCGGTGATGTCCCGGTTCGTTTCTATTGTTTTCGGTGTTGCGGTTTGGCTTCGCTGAATTCGACCGGCAGCGTCAGGATTTTCCCGTCACGGTTCAGGGTCAGGGTGATCTTTGCCCCGACAGACAACTTGTTGAGCTCGTAGATCAGATCGAACGGCTCACGCAGCTCGATATCATCCATTCGCGTCAGCAGATCATCTTTGCGAATTCCCGCTTTTTCGGCCACCGATTCCGGAACAACGCCTTTGACCACCAGCCCACCGTCCCCCTCATCAAGCATGATGCCGAGTTTGACGCCCGGATTCGGCAGGTCTTCATATTTGGTGTAGGTCACGAAATGATACGGCGGCATCGGGTAGTCCGGCTTGCTGATATTCATCAGCCGATCCTGTTTGTCGGGGCCGATCTCCAGCTCCTGTGAGCCGATCAGCAGGTAGCTGACCGGAATCCGGCGGAAAACCCGGCGCGGGATGCCGAAGCCGTAACGGACATGATTGCCGCCAGCGACCACCACCACTTGATGCTTTTTGTCGACGCTGCGCAGATAATCAGCGAGGTTCTGCGCCATGGTTTCATCCCACAACGTCTGCACCCGCTGAAAACCGTCGAGTACCGCTTTGCCCATTTTGTGACCGCTGAAGACCGCCTTGACCATCGCTCGCTGGTAGGGGTCGTTGAGATCCATCTCCGGAAGTTGCGCCTGATCTTCAGCACTCAGTTTCGCAAACGGCATCCGGCCGACTTTCTTTTCCAGTGCTTTGTCGGCGTTCAGCGCCAGGACCGGGACCTTGTGGTCGCGGCAGAAGGTCAGCAAGTCACGGTAGAGGGCGAAATTCATTCGCCAGTTTTTGAACCAGCCGACCTTTTTGAGAAACTCTTTTTCGCTCAGTTTTCCGGCAACCCAGAGGTCCAGCACCGGCTGCTGCGCGGGGGTGAACATCTCCATTGCCAAGGTGACTTTACCCGGATTGCGTTGAACGAGAGCCCGTAAAATATCGAGTTGCAGTCGATGTGAGGCCGGGTTGTCGTGGGTTTCACCGACAAAAACGGCCTGCACGCGACTGGCCTGGTCGAACAGGGTCTGTTGATCAACGTAGATACCGGTCGGCAGATGCAGGATATCACCGACTCGCGGTTCATGTGCCGGCGGGTAGGGGGCTTCCGGGTTGCCGAGGTATTTATTTCCGGGGGCACAGGCGGTCATCAGGAACAGCAGCGCCAGCAGCGCGAAGAGTTGTTTGTGCATCGAATCCCCTTATACATCAGTAAATATTTTTCGAATAGAAGATTTCGGTCATTTCCTGCTTGAGCTTTCTCTTGATAATGTCCCGCTCGCTCGCCGCAAGGTCTTCAAAGGTTGTTGAAAACAGGTAGTTTTTGAGCTTGAAATCTTTCAGCAACATTTTCGTGTGGAACAGGTTCTCCTGAAAGATGTTGATATCGACACACTGGTACAGTTCACGAATACTTTTGCGGATGTACTGCTGGATACTGTGAATCCGGTGGTCGATGTAATGCTTTTCCCCTCTGATGTCGCGGGTGAAGCCCCGCACCTTGTAATCGAGCAGGACGATGTCCGACTCAAACGAGTCGATCAGATGGTTGAGCGTTTTCAGTGGACTGATTTTACCACAGGTGGCGATGTCAACATCAACCCGGAAGGTGGAGATCCCCGATTTATTATCGGTTTCCGGGTAAGTGTGGATGCAGAGATGGCTCTTGTCAAGGTGGGCAAGAACTTGCTCCGGTTTCGCTTCGATGGGCTCTTCTGCGATCAGAATAGTCACCGAGGCACCCATCGGATCATAATCCTGGCTGGAAATATTGAGGATATTAGCGCCGATCAGCTCGGTGACTTCAGTGAGAATCCGGGTCAGCCGATCGGCATTATATTCTTCGTCGATATATTCCAGATACTCCTTACGTGCTTCAGGCCGTTTAGCGTAACAGATGTCGTAGATATTGAAGGACAGACTTTTGGTCAGATTGTTGAAACCGCGCAACTTGATTTTGGGTCTGCGCCGGGGGCGGGTAAGTTTTCTGGCACACATTGGCAGCGATCTCCTGAGTTCGGTACCGGGCAGTCCCGGTACCGATGGCATTGATTTTCAGACAGAAGAAAACGGCCGATTATAGGGTTGTTTGAATTAGCCGACAACTGCTTTTTTATCGCCCCGTTCATTCATGACTTTATAGGCACAGAGGGCACCACACATGGTGCAGGCACCATGCTCCTCGTCGACACCCGATTCGGCCCGCAGGCGGCGGGCTTTTGCCGGATCGATCGCCAGCTCGAACTGACCTTCCCAATCGAGATTTTTGCGGCAGCGGGCCATGGCGTTGTCTTTTTCGATGGCCCCGGGCACACCTTTGACGATGTCGGCAGCATGGGCCGCGATCCGTACCGCCATCACGCCCTCGTGGACATCTTCAACCGTCGGTAGCCGTAAATGCTCACTGGGAGTCACGTAACAGAGGAAGTCGGCCCCGGCAGCCGCAGCAACTGTCCCGCCGATGGCCGAGGTGATGTGATCATAGCCGGGAGCGATGTCGGTCACCAGCGGACCGAGGACGTAGAAGGGCGCGCCATGGCAGAGCCGCTTCTGCAGTTTGATGTTGGCTTCGATCTGGTTCAGCGGGACATGGCCGGGGCCTTCGATCATCACCTGGATACCGGCATCCTGGGCACGCTGGGTCAGTTCACCGAGCAGCAGCAGTTCATGAATCTGAGCCCGGTCGGTGGCGTCGGCCAGGCAGCCGGGGCGGAAGCCGTCACCGAGGGAGAGCACCGCATCGTAGGGGCGGACGATCTCCAGCAATCGGTCATAGAATTCGTAGAGCGGGTTCTGGGCCTTGTTGTAGAGCATCCACTCGACGGTAAAGGAACCGCCGCGCGAGACTACTTCCATGATCCGACCCTCTTTTTCCATCCGCTCGACGGTTTCGAGGGTCACCCCGCAGTGGACGGTGATGAAATCGACACCGTCTTCGAGGTGTTTTTTGACCCCGGCGAAGATATCTTCGACCGTCATGTCGACGATCGGCTTGCCCTGCTTCAGCACGGCATCACAGGCGGCCTGATAAAGGGGGACGCTGCCGAGGCAGATATTGGTCTGTGAGGCGATGGTGGCGCGTATTTCATCGATCGGGCCGCCGGTCGACAGATCCATGATCGCATCGGCGCCGGCCGCGATGGCGACCTGGGCTTTTTCCAGCTCTTTGTCGATACTGGTATCATCCGAGCTGGTGCCGAGATTGGCGTTGGTTTTCGTCCGCAGACCTTCGCCGACCGCCAGCGGCGGGGCATTGGTATGTTTGGTATTGCGGCAGATAACAGCTGTTCCTGCGGCGATTTTCTGCCGCAGAATGTCTGCGTCGATATTTTCCGCAGCGGCTGCCTGCTGTACCAGATCACTGATTTGTCCCTGACGGGCCATCTCCAACTGGGTCATTCTGAATATCCTCAAAAGTGAAAAGCAGCGCTTGCCACTTGGCGGTGGCAGCGCTGCGGGTGAACGTTGTCTACGAGAGTTGCGGCTAGTTTAGTCTACCGGGGCCCCTTCATGCAAGAGCTGCATTGCCGCCTGGAAATGATTGACCGGGCCATGGCCGCGACCGAGCTGAACAGAATGTTCGATCGCCAGGCTGACAAAGCGTTTGGCTCGTTCCACGGCGTAGCGCAGCGGGTAGCCCTGCGCCAGGAAAGTGGCGATGGCGGCAGACAGGGTACAACCGGTACCGTGGGTGTTGACGGTGTCAAAACGGGGCGAGCTGAAACGGTATTCCGCGCTGCCGAGCAGCAGAATGTCGGTTGCGTCGCCGGCGAGGTGTCCCCCCTTGATGAGCAGGTTACGGGCGCCCAGTTCCTGCAGGCTGCGACCGGCATCGACCATTTCTTCGACCGAACGCGGTTCGATTCCGGTCAGCGCCGCGACTTCCGGCAGGTTGGGAGTCAGTAAGTAAGATTCCGGCAACAGGCGGGAAATCAGGCTTTCATGGGCTTCTTTGTCCAGCAGCGACTCGCCGCCCTTGGCGATCATGACCGGATCAACAACCGCCAGCAGGGAACGGTCGGCGATGACTTTGGCGACCCGGGTGACGATGCCGCCCCAGCTGAGCATGCCGGTTTTGACCGTGTCGGTGCCGATATCATCAAGGATGGTGTTGAGTTGTTTGAGCACGAAATCGGTGTGCACCTGGTAGGTTTCCGTGACCCCGAGAGTGTTCTGGGCGGTCAGGGCGGTCAGGGTGCTGCTGGCATAGCTGCCGAGCAGGCTGATGGTTTTGATGTCGGCCTGAATTCCGGCGCCACCACCGGAATCGGAACCGGCGATGGTCAGCACCCGACCGTTCGGGTTCGGTTTGTTGCGGTTGAACAGCAGCGAATATTCTTTGGCTGCCCGGGCCGGGTCGGCATCCGCCATGATCCCGGAGAGTACGGCGACCGCGTCGGCCCCGGCGTCCAGAGTCTCATAGGCGCCTTCCGGGGTGATGCCGCCGATCGCCACCAGCGGGACCCGTACCGCTTTACGTACGTTGCGCAGGGTGTCGATGCCGACCTGGGTGGTGTCCTCTTTGCTGTCCGTCGCGAAAATACTGCCGATGGCGATATAATCGGCACCCTGCGCTTCCGCCTTGAGGGCTTCTTCAACGCTGTGGGTGGAAATACCGATGATTTTACCGCCGCCGAGCAGTTGCCGGGCCTGCACCGCCGGCATATCGCCCTGCCCCAGATGAACGCCGTCGGCATCAATATCGCGGGCCAGCTCCGGCAGATCGTTGATGATCAGCAAGGCGGCGTGGCGACTGCAGAGATCACGTAAATCCTGCGCCATTTTGCGGCGTTCATCCGGTCGGCTGTTTTTCGCCCGGTACTGGACGACCCGGGTACCACCGGTCAGTGCTGCTTCGACTTTCTGCAGCAATTTTCCGTCCTGGTTGTCGTCGGTGATCAGGTAAAGTCCGGAGAGCATCGGCAATCCCCCATGCAAAAGGAAGTAAAAAAAACTGGTAACTACTCAGCAGCGCGATGGATGGCCTCGCGCTGTCCACTCCAAGGGCCGCATGAACCCATCCATGGGGCTTGACTGTCGCCATCCAGGCGACAGACACCCTTGAAGTGGGCACCCCGAGGCCATCACAAAAACTGGAGACAGGCTCATGAATCAGGCGGGATTGATGCGCTGATTCAACCGGTCGATTTTACTCACATGATCGACCCGGTGGCTGGTTCTGCAAGAAGAAATCGATCGGTTTTTCAGTGTGTTTTTCCAGATCACGAACCGTTGCGGGTGTCATCCCGGTCGGCTTTCTGCTCCGTGTTGATCCGCTTGAGCCGGTCGTAATCAGGGCACACGGGAGGACCTCTGCTGTCAGTAAAAGATGACAGAAAATCCTAACAGTCTCGAGACCTTGGTGTCAATTAACTTTACAGTCGGTTTGCCACTTTACAGGAGTGTTGCAGGAGTATTATGTATAGAGTCTCGTGCTGACCGATTATCCGCGTCGACCACTTATCAGGAGCGATTCCGTGAACGAGAGCTTTTCATCCCGCCCGACCTGGGCTGAAATTGACCTGGCCGCCCTCGAACATAACCTGCAGCAGGCCCGGCACTTTTGTCGGCCTCATCAGCGGCTGCTGACCGTTGTCAAGGCTGACGCTTACGGACATGGCGCGGTGCCGGTGACACATTGTTTCCGCCGGGCCGGGGTCAGCGATTTTGCCGTTGCGACCCTCGAAGAGGCGCTGGAGCTGCGCGACGCCGGAATTGATGATCGCCTGCTGGTGCTCGGCGGTTGCTTTCCCGGGCAGGAACAGGCATTTATCGATTATCGGCTGCTGCCGGTGCTGCTCGACTCGCAAACCGCAGTCCGTTTAAATGAGGTTGCCTTGCGGCACAACCGCCGGATTGCCGTCCACCTGAAAGTTGATAGCGGCATGGGGCGGGTCGGCTTTCTGCCCGGGCAGTTGCGGGAGTTTTTACCTCAGTTGCAGCGACTGTCAGGGCTGAAGGTTGTCGGGCTGATGTCGCACTTTGCCTGTGCCGATGAGCTCGATTCGGCAGTGACGGTGCAGCAGCTCGAGCAATTTCGAGGGGTGCAGCAGCTGCTGAAAGACGCGGGCATCGTGCCGGATGACATCCATATCAGCAACAGTGCCGGTCTGTCCGGTTGGGAGGTTCCCGAGGCAACGCTGGCCCGGCCGGGGATCATGCTTTACGGGGGGCTGCCCGGAGCCGATTTTGCTACGCGCCTCGATTTGCGGCCGGTCATGCACCTGCGCAGCTGTATTGCCCAGCTCCGCACCCTGCCGACCGGCAGCGGTGTCTCCTACGGTCACAATTTTCACGCGAGCCGTGAAACCCGCGTTGCCGTATTGCCGATCGGTTATGCCGATGGTTACAACCGTCTGTTCTCCAACTGCGGAAAGGGGATTCTGCACGGGCAGATGGTTCCGCTGATCGGTCGGGTCTGCATGGATTGGATCATGTTTGATGTGACCGATCTGCCGCAAACCAGGG
>JAADGW010000066.1 GCA_013152145.1 Deltaproteobacteria bacterium | reverse complement strand
TGCCGCCAGTTCATCCCTGATTTCATCACTGCGGGCAAAATCTTTTTCTGCCCGGGCCTGTAACCGCTGCTCGATCTTCGCCTCAATCTCCTCCCTGCTGATATCAAGCTTGGCCAGCCCGGCCAGCTTAACCTGTTCCAGCCACTGCGCCGGATCGGAATTGTAGATCCCGAGGACATCACCAAGTTTCTGGACTGTGCGCCGCAGATCTCGAACCTGCGCGACCAGATCGGCTTTCTTGCGGAATTTCCTGGTCGCCACCAGCCGGTTCATCGTCCGCACCCCTTCGAACAGGTGCGCAATCGCCAGGGCGCTGTTGAAATCATCGTCCATCGCCTCACGAAACCTGGTCTCCAGTTCGGCCCCGGCGGTGCTGTCAACATCCGACTCCGCAGCTCCGTCCAGCGCCTGATCAGCCGTCAGCAGTGCCTCGTAAAATCGGCTCAGGCCGGTCTGTGCCTCAGCCAGGTTCTGGTCGGAGAAATCGATCGGTGAGCGATAGTGTGAGGTCAGAATGAAAAAGCGGACCACTTCCGGATCGTAAGTCTGCAGGATATCGCGGATGGTAAAGAAGTTGCCGAGCGATTTGCTCATCTTCTCCTGGTTGACGTTGACGAAGCCGTTGTGAATCCAGTACCTGGCAAACGGCTTGCCGCTGGCCCCTTCAGACTGGGCGATCTCGTTTTCGTGGTGCGGAAAAATCAGATCGCGGCCGCCGCCGTGGATGTCGAAACTGTCGCCGAGCAGCGAAGAACTCATCGCCGAGCATTCGATGTGCCAGCCCGGCCGCCCCGCCCCCCAGGGCGAATCCCAGCTCGGCTCACCCGGTTTTGCGGTTTTCCAGAGGGCGAAATCCATCGGGTTTTCCTTCTGCTCCCCCGGTGCGATCCGCGCTCCGGCCCGCATCTCATCCATATTGCGCTTGCTGAGTTTTAAATAGCCATCAAACCTGTCGACCCGGTAGTAAACATCACCGGCAGCTTCATACGCCAGGCCCTTGTCGATCAGGATCCGGCAGATTTCGATGATCTTGTCGATATACTCGGTGGCCCGCGGCTGATGGGTCGGCCTGGCCAGCCCCAGGGCAGCCATATCCTCATCGAAGGCCCGGATAAACTCCTCAGCCAGCTCCTTGCTGTCGATCCCCCGCTCGTTGGCACGCTTGATAATCTTGTCGTCGACATCGGTGTAGTTGCGCACGTAGGTGGTCTCGTAGCCGGCGAACTGCAGATAGCGGAAAATGATATCGAAGACGATATTGGCGCGGGCGTGGCCGATGTGGCAGTAATCGTAAACGGTCACGCCGCAGACATACATGCCGACCTTGCCGGGAACCAGCGGCTGAAACTCTTCCTTCTTGCCGCTCATGGTATTGTAAACGCGTAAGCTCATTGCGTATGCTCCGTAACGGGAATCTATTTTATTTTAGCCCAGGTGTCGCGCAGGGTGACGGTACGGTTGAACACCGGTTTCCCCTCCTGCGACTCTTTGCTGTCGACGGTAAAGTAACCAACCCGCTCAAACTGGAAGGTCTCGCCGCCTTTTGCCTCTCGCAGAGTCGGTTCGGCCAGCGCCTCGGTCACCTGCAACGATTCGGGATTGAGGGCGGTCAGGTAGTTTTCCGCTTTATCCGGATTTTCCTGGTTGAAGAGGCGGTCATAGACACGCACCTCAAGCTTTTCGGCATGCCGGGCCGAGACCCAGTGGATGATCCCTTTGACTTTACGACCGACCGGGTTCTTGCCGAGGGTGTCGAGATCGGCCGAGCAGCGCAGTTCGATCACTTCACCGCTGTCATCCTTGACAACGTCATCACACTTGATGATGTAAGCGTTGCGCAGCCGTACTTCCCGGCCGGGACCGAGGCGGAAAAACTTCTTCGGCGGCTCCTCCATAAAATCATCGCGGTCAACCCACAGCTCATTGCAGAACGGCAACACCCGGCTCCCCTTTTCCGGTTGCTGCGGATGGTTCGGGGCCGTCAACTCCTCAACCTTATCGGTGGGATAATTGGTGATCGTGACCTTGAGCGGCTTGAGCACTGCCTGCCGGCGGCAGGCGGTTTCGTTGAGCTGCTCACGGACGCAGTCTTCGAGCACCGACAGGTCGATCCAATTGGCGCTGCGACCGACACCGATCCGCTCGCAAAAGGTGCGGATCGCCGCCGCCGGGTAACCACGCCGGCGCATCCCGGAGATGGTCGGCATGCGCGGATCATCCCAGCCGGAAACGTGCTGGTCGTTAACCAGTTGCAGCAGTTTGCGTTTACTCATCACCGTGTAACTGAGGTTGAGCCGGGCAAACTCAATCTGCTGCGGCGCAAAAATTTCCAGTTCTTTGTGAAACCACTGGTACAGCGGGCGGTGGTCTTCAAACTCCAGAGTACAGATCGAATGGGTCACGCCCTCGATCGAATCCTCCTGTCCGTGGGCAAAATCATACATCGGATAAATGCGCCAGGTGTCACCGGTGCGATGATGCCGAGCGTGCAGAATCCGGTACATGGCCGGGTCACGCAGGTTCATATTCGGCGCAGACATGTCGATTTTAGCCCGCAGGATGTGTGATCCGTCAGGAAAATCGCCATTTTTCATCTTTTCGAACAGCTCCAGATTTTCCTCGACACTGCGGTCACGGTACGGGCTGTCGATTCCGGACCGCGTGAGGGTGCCACGATTGACGCGCATCTGTTCCGCGCTCTGGCTGTCGACGTAGGCCTTGCCTTTTTTGATCAGCAGGATCGCCCATTCGTACAGTTGTGCGAAATAGTCAGAGGCAAACAGCGGCTGCTCGCCCCAATCGAAGCCGAGCCAGGCGACATCTTCCTTGATCGCTTCGACGTATTCCGCCTCCTCTTTGGTCGGATTGGTATCATCGAAGCGCAGGTTGCAGCGGCCATGGTATTCAGCAGCCAGGCCGAAGTTGAGGCAGATACTTTTTGCGTGGCCGATATGCAGGTAGCCGTTCGGCTCCGGCGGAAAGCGGGTAATGACCTGATCATATCTGCCGCTCTCGAGATCCTCATTGATAATGCTGCGGATAAAATTAGAGCTGCCCGGGGCTTCAGTTGTGCTCATGGTTTTCCCTTATGTCTAAGCTGGTGATGTTTCTGTTTTGTAACGATTCAGTCGGTGCCCTCGGGGCGCTGAATAGTCACTCTGTTTTTACCAACAGGACCACTGCGTGTGCAGCAATCCCTTCACTGCGCCCGGCAAAGCCGAGCTCCTCAGTGGTGGTGGCCTTGACGTTGATCCGCCCGCACTCCACCCGGCAGTCGGCGGCAATCCGTTCCACCATCAACGGAATGGCCGCGGCCAGTTTCGGCTGCTGGCAGATGAGGGTGCTGTCAAGGTTACCGATCTGATAACCGGCCTGCGAGGCTTTGGCGATCACCTCGCGCAACAGCTTGCGGCTGTCGATACCGGAAAATTCCGCTGAGCTGTCGGGAAAGTGTTTGCCGATATCCCCCAGGCCGAGAGCGCCGAGAATCGCATCACAGACAGCATGCAGCAACACGTCGGCATCGGAATGGCCGAGCAGGCCAAGTTGATAATCAATCTTGACGCCACCGAGGATCAACGCACGATCCCTGACCAGCCGGTGAACGTCATAGCCGTGGCCGATGCGCATCATGCCGATTCCTCCCCCTGCGTGTCAAGCAGTGCCGTGGCGATCAGCAGATCTTCCGGCGTGGTTATCTTGATGTTGCGATAATCGCCCGGCAGCATCGCCACCGGTATTTCACAATGCTCCAACAGCGAAGCATCGTCGGTGCCGAGAAACTGCTCGGCATCCGCCCGGGCAAAGGCATCAGCAAGCAACTGATAACGAAACCCCTGCGGCGTCTGCGCCTGCCAGAGCCGTTGCCGTTGCGGAGAGGTATAAATAAACCCCTCATCCACCTCCTTGATGGTGTCCTTGACCGGCACGCCGACGATGCAGGCGCCCTCTGCGGCGATCATTTCGATCAACTGCGGCAGCAGTTGAGGATTGAACAGCGGCCGAGCACCATCATGAATCAGGATGATCCGCTCCGGCTGAGCCAGACCGTCTGCCGCCAGAGTCCGCAAGCCGTTGCGCACCGAATCCTGCCGCTCGGCCCCACCGGGCACCAGTCTGCGGATTTTGGAAAAACCCTGCGGAGCAATAATCTGCTGCTGACAATAATCAATTTCGTCGGCCGGGAGAATCGGGTAGATATGTTCAACCTGCGGATGCCGGTCGAACAGCGCCAGGGTGTGTGCCAGAATCGGTTTACCGGCCAGAGCGAGATATTGCTTGTTGACTGAAGCGCCCATCCGGCGCCCCATCCCGGCGGCCGGAATCAGGACAGTCGCTTGCATCTAAACCCCCGAACAGATTGAATTGAGAGAAAAACAGCCCCAGAAACAGAAAAGACCAGGCGCGTAACGCCCGGTCCAGTATTCTGCCATGTCCGATCGGTTTAGTGAAAGATATTCTCCAACCGCTTGACGACTTTGTCCTCTTTTTCTCCCTCCGCCAGGGCCACTTCCGTGACCAGCAGCTTGCGGGCCTGCTCGAGGACCTTCTTTTCGCCGTAGGAAAGCTCTTTTCCCGAGCTGATCTGATACAGGTCGCGCAGCACTTCAGCCACTTCCAACAGATCACCGGTCTTCAGCTTGTCATTGTATTCACGCTGACGACGACTCCAGGAGGCGATTTTGCCGGGATCGTTCGGCTCAGCCAGCGCATCGAAAATATTGGTGATATGTTTCTGATCGATCAGACGCCGCATGCCGACATTTCTGACATTGCCGACCGGAATCATGATCCTCATGTCACTATCGACAATCCGCAGGACATAAAACTTCTGACTGTGCCCGGAATACTCGCGTGACTCGATTTCCTCAATTACTCCGACCCCCTGGGTCGGGTAAACCGCTAAATCTCCGACTTTAAACAAAATAATACTCCTTTGCTCGAATATTCCAAACTAACACAATTAAGACATTTCGTCAAACGCTCAGTGAAGATAAATGATTGATCCCAAAACGGAAAAGCATTTTAATAGAAGCGTAAATGTAACTCTTCAGCCGGATGACCTCGGGGTGCCCACCTACAAGGGTGAATAGTTACGCGTAAATTTTCTCTGTGCTAGTATCGCGACTTGTCGATTTCACATTAACTCGTCAGCCGAGGATCCCGATTCCATGCCTGCCCTGCTGATCATCCTGTTGTTGCTGCTCAGCCCCTCCACAGTGTTCGCCGCTCCGGACCTGTTCAGCTTTGCCGAAAGCCTGGCCGCAGAAAACGACCATTACCGGGCAATCACCGAATACAAACGCTTCCTGCACTACCAGCCGCAGGATTCCCGGGCTCCGCGAGCCCAGCTGGCCATCGCCCGCAGCCTGATCGCCGGACAGCGCTGGCGGCAGAGCGACGCTGCGCTGGAAAAGGTCTGGCAGAACTACCCGGACAGCCCGGAGGCCGTGCAGGCCCGCCGGCTTTACGCCGATTCCGCCTTCGACCGCAAAGACTACGCTGTCGCCAGACAACGCTACCGGCGCCTGAAACAATTACCGGGGCAGACGACCCAGCAGGTTGATTACCGGATCGGACTGAGCTACCTGGAGGAGAACCGCCTGCAGGATGCGCAACAGAGTTTTTCCTCCATGTCCGGAACCGAAGCGCCGGAGCTGCTTGAAGAACTGGAAAACTATCGCCGGCTGCCGCGCAAATCTCCGCAGCTGGCCGGAACCCTGTCGGCCCTGCTGCCCGGAGCGGGGCAGCTCTATACCGGCCGGTTGAAACAGGCGGGGGTTGCTTTTGCGCTGAACGCGGCTTTCATTTACGGCGCGATCGAGGCCTGGAACAATGAGAACTACACCGTTTCCGGAATTCTCTCCTTGTTTGAGGTCGGTTGGTATGGCGGCAACATCTACAACGCCATGAATAACGCCCACAAATATAACCGTGAGCGGGAAGAGGCGTTCAAACAACGGCTGCGTAACCGCGGCGGCCTGTCGTTGGGAATTCACCGGCAGATGCCCTGGCTGCAAGCCCGATTTAATTTTTAGTGACTATTCAGCAGCGCGCTGGATAGCCTCGGGGTGAAGAGTTACATTTTTTAATCGGATCATGTGAGGAAAGCAACGATGCGGATTGCGGTGATCGGGGCGGGAGCCCTCGGTCTTTATTATGGAGCGCTGCTGCAACGCAGCGGCCAGGATGTCGTTTTTCTGCTGCGGCGTGATTTTACCGCTATCAAGCAGCACGGCCTGCAAGTTTATTCAGTCAATGGCGATTTTCACCTGCCACAAGTCCAGGGGGTTACCCGTGTGGATGAGATCGGTCCGGTTGATCTGGTTCTGATCGGGCTGAAAACCTTCGCCAATCCGCAGCTGGTCGAACTGGTCCGGCCGCTGCTCGGGGAAAACACCTGCCTGCTGACGCTGCAGAACGGCCTCGGCAATGAAGAGCTGCTGGCCGCGGCCTTCGGTGCTGAACGGGTACTCGGTGGGGTGGCCTTTTTATGCAGCAACCGCGGCGAACCGGGAACTGTCCACCATCTCGGTGAAGGGAGAATCCGCCTCGGCGAATTCAACGGCGGAATCAGTACGCGCAGTAAACAACTGCAAGCACTGTTCACAGCCGCGCAGATCCCCTGCGAAGCGGTCGTCGATCTGCGCCGGACCCGCTGGGAAAAGCTGGTCTGGAACATTCCCTTCAACGGCCTCTGCGCCCTGCTTACTCAAGATACCACGCAGCTGCTGTCACACAGCAACGGCTGCGAACTTGTGTTGCAGATCATGCAGGAGGTGATTGCTGCCGCCAACGGACAATCCCTGGAAGAAAAAATCGACGGCCCGGCTTTTATCCAACAGATGATTTTTCTGACCGAACAGATGGATCATTACC
>JAADGW010000085.1 GCA_013152145.1 Deltaproteobacteria bacterium | reverse complement strand
CACCTCAAGGGCCGCATAAACCCATCCATGGGGCTTGACTGTCGCCATCCAGGCGACAGCCACCCTTGAAGTGGGCCCCCCGAGGTCACCTGACGGAATCGTTACATAAGCGAAATATCCGCTGATAACAGGAGATGTTAATGTCCGGTTTTGATCTTCAAGCTGTTCTCGACCGTATTCAACCGGTTGCCGAGCAGACGCTGGATGCCATCCAGTCCCGCATCGATCGGCAGGCTAAACCGGTCGGTTCCCTCGGGCGGCTCGAAGAGTTCGCCCGGCGTTATGTCGCCATCACCGGTCGGGAAGAAATCCGCGGCAAACGGATTTACACCTTTGCCGGTGATCACGGTGTGGTCGAAGAGGGGGTCAGCGCTTTTCCTCAGGAAGTGACGCCGCAGATGGTTTTTAACTTTGTCGACGGCGGTGCCTCGATCAATGCCCTGGCCCGGCATGCCGGTGCCGAGGTGCAGGTGGTCGACATGGGGGTGGTCACCGATTTCGAGGATCTCGACGGCTTGATCAGACGCAAGATCGCCAAAGGGACGGCCAACTTCACCAAAGGACCGGCGATGAGCCGCGAGCAGGCCCTGCAGGCGCTGGCGGTCGGGGTGGAGATGGCGGCCCGGGCCAAGGCGGACGGTATCGACCTGGTCGGCACCGGGGACATGGGGATCGGTAATACCACGCCGTCCGCGGCGATTGCCGCCTGTCTCTGTGGACTGCCGACGGAACAGGTGACCCACCGCGGGACCGGGATTGATGATGACGCCCTGGCGCGTAAGATTGCCGCCATCCGCAAAGGGCTGGAAATCAACCAGCCGGACGCCGCAGACCCGCTCGACGTACTGGCCAAGGTCGGCGGCTTTGAAATCGGCGGTATCGCCGGGCTGGTGCTCGGCTGTGCTGCCGAGGGGATTCCGGTGGTCATCGATGGTTTCATCTCCACCGCCGGGGCATTGCTCGCCACCGAACTGCACCCGCATGTCCGTGACTACATTTTTGCCGCTCACCAGTCGGTGGAGATCGGCCATCAGCATATGTTGCAGCGGATCGGTCGGCAGCCGATCCTCGATCTCGGCCTGCGGCTCGGTGAAGGAACCGGCGGGGCGTTGGCCATGACCCTGATCGAAGGGAGCCTGCGGGTGCTGCGTGAGGTGTTGACCTTTGACGAAGCGGGTGTTTCGGAGGGTGAAGACCGGTGAAGCAGCGCTGGGACGATCTGCGTGCCGCTGTGGCATTTCTGACGATTTTCCCGGTTGCTGAAACGGTTACCTTCGACGATCGGCGGTTGGTCCGCAGCATGGGCCTGTTCCCGGCGGTCGGTCTGCTGCTCGGCCTGGGGCTGGTGATCAGTAACTGGCTGCTCACTCCGCTGTTGCCGCGGGCGGTGCTCGATGGTCTGCTGCTGCTGTTGTTGATTCTCGCCACCGGGGCCTTGCATCTGGACGGTGTCGCTGACCTGATCGACGGACTGGCCGGTAGCCGCGACCGGGAAACCAGTCTGCGGATCATGAAGGACAGCCGGGTCGGGGCGATGGGGGTGGTCGCTCTGGTGATGCTGCTGTTGCTCAAATACCTGAGTCTCTATCAGATCCCGCTGGAGCAGAAGAATGCCGCTCTCCTGCTGATGCCGACCGCCGGGCGCTGGTGCCAGGTTTTTTTGTCCCGCTGCTCAACATATATCCGTGCCGAAGGGGGGACCGGGTCGGTTTTCGTCGACCGGGTCGGCAATGCTGAACTGCTGCGTGCCAGTGTGACGATTCTACTGGCCGTGCTGCTGTTGTTTACCTTCAAAGGGCTGCTGCTGGCGGTCTTGCTGTTGCTGTTTGCCGCCTTGTTGATGCACTATTTCGAACGTCGACTCGGCGGGGTGACCGGGGATGTCCTCGGCGCCGCCAGCGAAATAGTCGAGGTTTTTACCCTGCTGCTGATTCTGGCACTTTACCGAGGTTGATATGAGAGCCACCCGCATTCATCTGTTACGTCACGGTCAGGTCAAAGGTTTTGAGCTGAAACGTTACAACGGTCAGGGGGATATTCCGTTGACCGCTCTCGGCCGGCAGCAGTCGGCGGCCTTCGCCGGACGTTTCCAGCACCGCAAGCTGGCCGCCATCTACTCCAGTGATCTGCTGCGTTGCCGGACCGCCGCCGACCAGATCGCTATTTTGCAGGAGGCTGAGCCGGTCTACAAAGAAGAGTTGCGGGAGCTGCATATCGGCGATTGGGAAGGGCAGAGCTGGCAACAGCTGCAGAAGGAGTACCCGGAGCTCTGGCAGGCGCGCCTCGATGATATCGTCAACGTGGCGCCGCCGACCGGAGAGACCCTGCTGCAGATGGCGCAGCGGGTTCGACCGGTCATCAAAGAGATCATCGCCGCTCACCCCGGCGGTGAAATCGTGATCGTCGGGCACGGCGGGGTCAACCGGGTGATTCTGCTCGATGCCATCGGCGCCCCCCTCGATCGTCTGTTTCATATCGAACAGGACTACGGTTGTCATTCATCGATTATTTTACCGACGGCATCGCCGTGGTGAAGCAACTCAACGGTTGAATTTCCGTGCCGCAGCATAATCTCCCCGGACTTCTGATTGCCGCCCCGGCCAGCGGCAGCGGCAAGACCAGCCTGACCCTCGGGCTGATGGCCGCGTACCGCCGCCGGGGACTTCGGATTGCACCGTTCAAGGTGGGTCCCGATTATATCGATCCCGGCCACCATGCCGCCGTCTGTGGCCGCCCATCCAATAATCTGGACAGCTGGTTCTGCAGTCAGAAACAGGTCAGAGAGACTTTTGCCGCCGCCTGTTGCGGGGCGCAGCTGGCGATTGTCGAAGGGGTGATGGGGCTATTCGACGGGGTCAGCGGTGACTCTGAGGCGGGGAGCAGTGCGCAGATCGCCAAATGGCTCGGTCTGCCGGTATTGCTGGTGGTCGATGCCCGCTCGCAGGCGCGCAGCTTTGCCGCACTGGTCAAGGGTTTCTGCGCGTTTGATCCGCAACTGCAGATCGCCGGGGTGATCGCCAACCGGGTCGGTAGTCAGCGCCACGCCCAGCTGTTGCGGGAGGCCGTCGAATCGACGCCCGGTCTGCCGCCGCTGCTCGGCTGTCTGCCGCATCGCGAGGAGATCACCCTGCCGGAACGGCATCTGGGGTTGGTGACGGCGGCGGAGCTGGCGGGTGAACAGGTCGAAAAGCTGGCCGACTGGGTTGAGCAACAGCTTGATCTTGATCAGCTGCAACAATTGGCGACCAGCCGGGTTCAGGCAAAAACCGCGGTGGCGGGGGGCAGGGTAGAAAAGCGGGTGCGGATCGGTATCGCCCGTGATCGGGCGTTCTGTTTTTATTACCCGGAAAATCTGGCGTTGCTGGAACGGGCCGGAGCGGAGCTGGTGGAGTTTTCGCCGTTGCACGACGAACAGCTGCCGGATGATCTGGCCGGGCTCTACCTCGGTGGTGGCTACCCGGAACTGTACGCCGAACAACTGGCGCAAAATACCGGCTTACGGCGGCAGATTCTGCAACTGGCCGAGTCCGGTCTGCCGGTTTACGCCGAGTGCGGCGGTTTCATGTATCTCTGTCAGGCCATCGACGGACAGTCGATGTGTGCGGTTTTTCCGGCGGTGGCAAAGATGCTGGCCAAACGTCGGGCGCTCGGTTATCGGCAGGTAGAATTGACCGCAGATTCGATTCTCGGACCGGCTGGGACCCGGGTGCGGGGGCATGAATTTCACTATTCTGAAGTCGAAATACCGACCGCGATTGAGCGTTGCTACCGGCTCAGTCGGCGCTGTGGCACGCAACTCGGCGTAGAAGGCTATCGCCATAAAAATGTCCTTGGATCTTACGTTCATCTGCATTTCGGCAGCAATCCGCAGGTGGCGGAAAGTTTTGTCAATTTCTGTTCAACAATAAAAACTGAGTTATATCCAACGGATAAATAAATCCAGGAGGAAGTTGTTTTGAAAACCCAGATCGAATTTGCCCGCGAGGGCATTGTCACTCCGCAGATGGCGGCTGTCGCCGAACAGGAAAAGGTCAGCGAAAACTATGTTCGTGAGCAGGTTGCTCTCGGCACCATCGTCATCCCCTGGAACCATAATCGCAAGCCGCAAGTGGTCGGCATCGGCAAAGGACTGGCGACCAAGGTCAACGCCTCGATCGGCACCAGTTCTGATATCGTTGACTATACGGCGGAGGTGTGCAAAGCGAAGGCGGCTGAAGCCTCCGGCGCCGATACCCTGATGGAGCTTTCCGTCGGCGGTGACCTCGACCGGGTACGGCGCGAGGTGATCGCCGCTGTCGAGCTGCCGGTCGGTAATGTCCCGCTCTACCAGGCTTTCTGCGAGGCGGCCCGCAAGTACGGTGACCCGAACAAGCTCGACGAAGAAATGCTCTTCGACCTGATCGAACAGCAGTGCGCCGACGGCATGGCCTTCATGGCGGTGCATTGCGGCATCAACCTTTACACCATCGAGCGGCTGCGCAGGCAGGGTTACCGTTATGGCGGTCTGGTCAGCAAAGGCGGGGTGTCGATGGTCGCCTGGATGATGGCCAACGGTAAAGAAAATCCGCTGTACGAAAAATTCGACCGGGTCTGCGCCATCCTCAAAAAATACGATACCGTCCTTTCGCTCGGTAACGGCTTGCGCGCCGGGGCGATCCACGATTCCCACGACCGGGCGATGGTGCAGGAGCTGTTGATCAATTGCGAACTGGCAGAGCTGGGACGTGAAATGGGTTGCCAGATGCTGGTTGAGGGACCGGGGCATATGCCGCTCGACGAGATCGAAACCAACATCCGGCTGCAGAAAAGGATGAGCGGTGATGCGCCTTATTATATGCTCGGGCCGATTGCCTCCGACATCGCCCCCGGCTACGATCACATCACCGCAGCGATCGGTGCTGCTCACTCGAGCCGTTTCGGCGCCGACCTGATCTGCTATATCACCCCGGCCGAGCACCTGGCCCTGCCGAACGAGCAGGATGTCATCGACGGTGTCAAAGCGGCCAAGGTGGCGGCTTATATCGGTGACATGAACAAGTATCCGGAAAAGGGACGTGAGCGGGACAAGCAGATGAGTAAAGCACGCCGTGATCTGAATTGGCAGCAGCAGTTCGACCTGGCGCTGTTCCCGCAGGATGCCGCAGCCATCCGTGCCAGCCGGGTGCCGGAGGATGAAAAAACCTGTACCATGTGCGGCGATTTCTGCGCTTCACGTGGAGCCGGGGAGCTGTTCAACAAAGATCTGCGCGGGGATAAAATTTGAGGTTCATTTAACGTAACTATTCAGCGGCGTGATGGATGACCTCGGGGTGCCCACTCCAGGGGCCGCATGAGCCCATCCATGAGGCTTGACTGTCGCCATCCAGGCGACAGTCAAGCCTTGAAGTGGACACCCCGAGGTCAGCCTGCTGAATAGTTACCATTTAACAGGATATGATGATGAATGATACCGGCCCGACAGTTTTACAACCGGCAGCGATCGAAACGGAAAGTTTTCGGATCATCGACAGTGAAATCGGCCCACATCGGTTTGCTGAGACCGAGTGGCCGGTGGTGCGACGGGTGATCCACACCACCGCCGATTTCGAGCTGGCAGAGAAGATTCGTTTTGCCCCGGGGGTGATCGATAAAGCTCTGACCGCCCTGCGCGGTGGCGCGAGCATTTTCTGCGATACCAGCATGGTGCTTTCCGGGATCAACAAGTCGCGACTCGGCAAGCTGGGCGGTAACCTCACCTGTCATGTCGCCGACCCGCAGGTGGCGCTGGCGGCCGAGGCGGCCGGGCTGACCCGTTCGACCTTCGCCCTGCGCCAAGGGGTGGCGGATGGGTGCTCGATTTTCCTGATCGGTAATGCGCCGACCGCCCTGTTCGAACTGCTGCGGTTGGTCGAAGCGGGTGAGGTTCAACCGGAGCTGATCGTTGGAGTCCCGGTCGGTTTTGTCGGTGCAGCGGAATCGAAAGCGGCACTGCTGGCGACCGATCTGCCTTACATCAGCATCGAAGGGCGCAAAGGGGGCTCGGCGATTGCCGCGGCGATTCTCAATGCACTGATGATTCAGACGGAGGGCTGATGACGGCAAAGTCGTTGCGCAGCGGATATACCACCGGAGCCTGCGCTGCTGCTGCGGCCAAGGGGGCGGCGCTGCTGCTGCGTGATGGTGCGGTCGAGACGGTCGAAATCGCCCTGCCGGCCGGGTTTACCGCTGAATTCAGGCTGCATGAACCGACTGTTGCCGGTGATGTTGCGCACTGTCATGTCCGTAGCCGGTGATGATCCGGATGTCACCCACGGCATCGAACTGCACGCAACACTGCAGCGGACTCCGGGCCGCGGACTGGAGATTGTCGCCGGCAACGGCATCGGCACCGTGACCAAGCCGGGGCTGGCAGTGAAGGTCGGGAAGGCTGCGATCAACCCGGTACCGCGGCGGATGATTGAACAGGCGGTCGCCGAAGTCTTTGCCGAATCTGTCGGGCTGCGTTTGACCCTGTCGATTCCCGACGGCGAGCAGCGGGCAAAAAAGACCCTCAACGCCCGGCTCGGTATTCTCGGCGGGCTGTCGCTGCTCGGCACCACCGGCGTGGTCCGACCGATCTCACATCAAGCCTGGACCGATACGCTGGAAGTGGCGCTCGATGTGGCCCTCGCCGCCGAGGTGCAGCGGGTGGTGCTTTCTACCGGTGGACCAGCGAGCTGGCCGCCCAGCAGTATTTCAGTCTGCCGGAAGAAGCTTTTGTCATGATGGGTGATTATATCGGCTATACTCTTGAGGCTTGTCAGCGCAAGGGGGTGTCACGACTGGCGTTATCCGGCCAGTTTGCCAAACTGTTGAAGATTGCCTGCGGTCATCCGCAGACCCATGTACGACATTCGCAACTTGATCTGACGCTGCTGTTGCAATGGGCCAAAGAGATCGATCTTGACGCTGACGAATATCAACAGCTAAAGTCGGCGAATACCGCTCGACAGGTGTTTGAACAGTTCGGTCCCCGTTCGGCCCTGATTGAACGGATCGGCGATCAGGCGTTGGAGATCTGTCAACAACAGGTTCCGGAGACTCAGGTCTCGATCCTGCTGGTCAATTACCAGGGGCAGGTTGCGAAGGTTTTTGCTTGCAACCGAGTCCCCTGAGGGAGGCGAAAAAGATGAAATCGATCCATGTTATCGGTGCCGGAATTGCCGGACAGGAAGGCTTTACCCCGCAGGCGCTGGAGTTGATCAATCAGGCGGAACTGCTGCTCGGCGCTGAGCGGCTGCTGGCACTGTTCCCCAATTTTTCCGGCGAGAAACTGACCATCGGCAAAAATCTGGCCGAAGTGGTTTCCCGGTTACAGAGCTGCGAATGTCGCGCGGTGGTCCTCGCTTCGGGCGATCCGCTGTTTTTCGGCATCGGCCGTTACCTGCTGCGCAATCTTCCCGAGGAATTAATCGAATTTCTGCCCAACGTCACTTCGGTGCAGTACGCCTTCGCCAAAATCCGCGAGCCCTGGGATGATGCGGTGTTCATTTCGGCTCATGGCCGGGAGTTGAAAGATGCCGTCGACCGGATCGTTGCTAACGACAAAGCGGCCGTGCTGACCGACGAGGTCAATACTCCCGGTGCCATCGCCCGCGAGCTGCTCAGTCGGCGGCGGGGTGGCTACAAGGCGTATCTCTGCGAAAATCTCGGGACCGATAAAGAGCGGATCCGGGTGACCGATGTCAGGGGCCTGCTCGAATTCGAGGTGGCACCGCTCAACGTGCTGCTGCTGATCAAGGAATACGAGGATGACGCCCATCAGTATGTGCCGACTCTTGGTATCCCCGACGATGAGTTCGTCACCGTCAAGAAGCTGATCACCAAGGAAGAGGTGCGGGTGGTGACCCTGGCCAAGCTGAAACTGCGCCACGACATGTGCCTCTGGGATGTCGGTGCCGGGTCCGGCTCGATCTGTATCGAGGCTGATCACCTGTTGCCGAACGGCCGGATCTTCGCCATCGAACGGAACGAGGAGTGTCGCCAGTTCATCAAGGAAAATCTGCAGAAATTCAACACCCGCAACGTCTCGCTGATCGAAGGGGTGGCTCCCGACTGTCTGGAAGAGCTGCCCGATCCCGACCGGGTGTTCATCGGCGGCAGTGGCGGCAAGCTCTGGGAAATCCTCGACACCGTCGACCAGCGGCTGGCCACCGGCGGGCGGATCGTGCTTAACGCCATCACCCTCGACACCCTGACCGCCGCCAACGAGTATTTCGGCAACGCCGGCTATGCGGTCGAAGTGGTCACCGTCAACATCGCCCGCACCCGGCCGCTTTCCAATTATAAGATGTTTGAGGCCTACAACCCGGTGTACATCCTCACCGCTGTCAAAGAGTAGCCGATGACCGCATCGATGCCTGAAGCGGGGCAGGTGCTGTTCGTTGGCGCCGGACCCGGTGACCCGGAACTGATCACCGTCAAAGGGCTCAAAGCGCTGCAGCAGGCCGAGGTGGTAGTGTATGCCGGTTCGCTGGTCAACCCGGCGCTGCTGGACGAGTGCCCATCTGGTTGCGAAATCCACGACAGTGCGCCGCTCAATCTCGATCAGGTATTGCAGATTCTGATTGCCGGCTGCCGGGCTGGTAAAAAAGTGGTGCGACTGCATACCGGTGACCCCTGTTTGTACGGGGCGATTCAGGAGCAGATGGAAGCGCTCGATGCGGCAGGAATCGACTACGCGGTGATCCCCGGGGTGACCGCCACCTTCGCCGCAGCCGCCAGCCTCAAGCAGGAACTGACCCTGCCGGGAATTTCCCAGACTCTGACATTAACCCGATTGGCCGGACGCACGCCGGTGCCGGAAAAAGAACAGTTGCGCCGGATTGCCGCCAACGGCGGGACCCTGTGTCTTTACCTTTCGGTCGGGATGATGGAGACGCTGGTCGCCGAACTGCTGGCGGGTGGTGTCTTTACCGGCAAGACCCCGGTGGCTGTGGTTTATCGTGCCAGCTGGCCGGATGAACAGATGGTTGAAGGCACGCTGGCCAACATCGCCGAACGGGTCGGACTGGCCGGGATCACCCGGCAGGCGCTGATTCTGGTTGGTGAAGTGCTCAGTGCCCGCAGCAACGGGGTGTCGGAGAAATCGAAGCTGTATGATCCTGATTTTTCCCACGGCTATCGGAAATAATCTTAACCGAGGTTACTGATGAAACTTGCGATCGTCGCCATTACTTCCAGAGGGGCACAGCTGGCGCGCCAGCTCGGGGCCGAACTGCCGGAAGCGCGGGTTTATCTGCCGGAGAAATTCCGGGGTGGCGATGATTGTGACTATTTTGACCAGCCGTTGGCGGTCTGGCTGCCGAATCTGTTCAGTACGGTTGAACAGCTGATCTGCATCATGGCGACCGGCATCGTGGTGCGGATTCTCGGCCGTGAGCTGCGGGGCAAAGATAAAGACCCGGCGGTGGTGGTGATGGATGAAGCGGGACAGTTCGCCATCAGTCTGCTTTCCGGGCATCTCGGTGGTGCCAACGACCTGGCCCGGCGATTGGCGACGATCTGCGGGGCGACTCCGGTGATCACCACCGCAACCGATGTCAACCGGCTGCCCTCCTGGGATCAGGCGGCCCGTGATGCCGGGCTGGTGGTCGAGCCGGTGGCGCATCTGAAGACCCTCAACCGGCTGCTGCTCGAAGGGGGCAGGATCGCCCTGGTTGATCAGCGCCGGCGGATTGCCGGAACTTTTGCTTCGCTCCCAGGGGTAACCCTTTACGAAAATTTTGCTGCCGCGACCCGCTCGTCAGCCGACGGGCTGGTTTTTGTCACCCACCGGTTTCTGCCGCACCTGCAGAACCAGCCGGAAATGCTTGCCCTGCGCCCGCGCGATCTGGTGGTCGGCATCGGCTGTAATCGCAATACTTCTGCTGAAGAGATCGAGATGGCTGTGCGCAACAAGCTGAAACAGTCGTTCCTCGCTTTCGGCAGTATCGCCTGTATTGCCACCATCGATGCCAAACGGGATGAGGTCGGCCTGCTCAAATTTGCCGAAGCATACAACTTGCCGATTGAATTCCATACTGCAGAAGAACTCAACCGGGTCGAAATTCCCAGCCCTGTTTCTATCCATGCGCAGCGGGCCGTCGGTGCCAAAGGCGTCTGCGAACCGGCGGCGTTGCTCTCTTCCGGCCTGGGAGAGATGTTGATCCGTAAACAGAAGGTGGGGAATCTGACTCTGGCGGTGGCGGAAATCCAGGGCTGAAAGCGGTTTTACGATTTGGATAATAAATGACAGGAAAACTCTGGGTCGTCGGGCTGGGTCCCGGCGATGTTTTACATCTGACCCCGGCTGCACGTGCTGCCATTGAACAGGCCGATATTATTGCCGGCTACAAAACCTATCTTGAGCTGATTCCCGATCTAATCAAAGGCAAAGAGCGGCTCTCCAGTGGTATGCGGCAGGAGGTGGAGCGTTGCCGGATGGCGCTGGCGCGGGCCGAAGCGGGAGCGACGGTGGCGCTGATCTGTTCCGGGGATGCCGGGGTTTACGGCATGGCCGGGCTGGTGCTGGAACTGCTTGACGGCCGCGAGCTGGAGGTTGAAATGGTGCCGGGGATTTCGGCGGTACAGGCAGCAGCGGCCCGTCTCGGTGCGCCTTTGATGCACGATTTTGCCGTCATCTCCCTGTCCGATCTGCTGACCCCCTGGGCGCTGATCCGGCAACGCCTGAACGCTGCCGGCTCGGCCGATTTTGTCGTTGCTCTTTACAATCCGAAAAGTCGTGGACGGACCACCCAGATCGGTGCGGCGCAGAAGATTCTGCTGCGTCACCGGGCTCCGCAGACACCGGTGGGAATCGTCCGCAATGCCTGTCGCGAGGGCGAAGAAATCTGCGTGACCGATCTCGGCGGGTTGGCGGAACAGGAAATCGACATGTTTTCGCTGGTGATTATCGGTAACAGCTCCAGCTATGTTGATGCTGCCGGTCGGCTGGTGACGCCGCGTGGTTATGCTGGAAAGTATTTTGCGACAGAAGATAAAAAATCTGCCGCCGCGAAATCGAAAGCCCTGTTTGTCGGTGGCACCGGCAGTGATGTCGGTAAAAGTGTCATCACCGCCGGGCTCTGCCGGATTTTTACCCGGCGCGGCTGGACGGTGGCCCCCTTCAAGGCACAGAACATGGCGCTCAATTCGGCGGTCACCCCGGACGGTGGCGAGATCGGCCGGGCCCAAGCGTTGCAGGCGGCGGCTTGCGGACTGGAGCCGCACATCGACATGAACCCGGTGCTGCTCAAGCCGAACAGCGATACCGGTTCGCAGGTAATTGTCCACGGCCGACCGGTCGGGAATATGACGATCAGCGAGTATCACCGCTACAAGCCGGAAGTCTTTTTACGGGTGACAGAATCCTACCGCCGGCTTTCTTCACAGGTCGACCTGGTGGTGCTGGAAGGGGCGGGAAGTATCGCCGAAATCAATCTGATGGCTGATGATATCACTAATCTGAAAGCCGCAGCGATGGCGGACGCACCGGTGATTCTGGTTGCCGATATTGATCGCGGTGGCGTGTTTGCTGCCATCGTCGGTACGGTCGAGCTGCTGTCGCTGGCGGAGCGGGCTCAGCTCAAAGGGATTATCATCAACAAATTCCGGGGCGATGCCAGCTTGCTGAAATCCGGCATCGAAACCATTGAGGACCGGACCGGGCTGCCGGTGCTCGGCGTGATACCGATGGCGGAATTGAATCTGCCGGAAGAGGATTCGGTTGCACTTGACCGCAAACAGCCGGTGGCGAAAGCCGGTTTGCAGATCGGCGTGGTGCGCTTGCCGCGGATTTCCAACTACACCGATTTCGATTCCCTGGGGCGGGAGCCGGATGTGGCGCTGCACTACATCGACCAGCCGGAGCAGTTCGACGGCCTCGATCTGCTGATCCTGCCCGGGACCAAGAGCACGCTGGCCGATCTGGACTTTTTGGAAAAGACGGGGCTGGCTGCAGCGATCCGTGCCTATCATGTCGCCGGTGGCCGGGTGATCGGCATCTGCGGTGGGTTCCAGCTGCTCGGCAACCGACTCAGCGATCCTGATGGGGTTGAATCGGCACGGACTGAAGCGAAAGGTTTGGGATTACTCGATATCGAAACCATCCTCAAGCCGGGCAAGCAGACCCACCAGGTGGTGGCGCACTTTCAGCAGGCCGCGGCGGCGGCC